>CAMYJM010000452.1:0-2623 GCA_947258635.1 uncultured Acidimicrobiaceae bacterium | reverse complement strand
GACCTCGTCACGGTTGGCAGCGGGAATGAGCTCGACGGTCTCCTCCCGAATCCGGGGCAGGTCGATCAAGATGTAAAAGGCGATCACGGGCGCGATGAAGAACACCAGGATCGCTTCGATTATCCCCGAGGTCACCGCCCCGAGCCGCTCGGTAATGGCGGAGATGAAACGATCCTGGTTGTCCGGATCGTCAATGAACCCTTGGACCTCCTCGTACGAGGGAACCTCGACGTCTTCGAATCCGATGCTCTGGATCAAGCTCTCGATGTCGGCCGCCGTCTCGTCGTACAGCGTCGGGAGATCAGTGCTGAACGACGACGCCTGCTCCCGCAGGCTCGGAACAATCAGAAAGCCGACGAGCGTGATGACCCCGGTCAGCAGGACGAAGGCGGCGAACCCACCCAACATGCGCGGCACGCCCATGTTCTCGAGCCGGTGCACTACCGGGTTGAGAACATAGATGAGTGCAACCGCCAGCACCACCGGCGCAATCAGAATCTCCGCCCGCCCCAACACCCAAATGCCCACCCAGATCAGGACGAGCATGCCGACGATACTCCAGGAGCCCAGCCCGGCCTTGGTGATCACGGACCACAGATCGACTCGATCTTCAGCGACGGGAGTAGCTCGCTGATCTGCCGCCACCGGGCCCTCTGGTGAAGCCACCGCTAGCCCGCAGAGTCGCCATCGCGAATACGCGCGGCGATCTGCTCGAGTCGCTGCGAGCGTTGCCGGCGCAACCGACGGACCGTGAGCGGAGCATGCTCCAGCGCGGCGGGATCGTCCATGAGCCGGCGCAATGCCTGGTAATAGCGGCTGGCGCTCAACCTCAGATACTCCTGGATCGCCTGGTCCTTGGGACCGGGGTAGAGCCACCATGATCCCTCGAATTCGAGGATCCGCATGTCACGTTCTTTCAGCATCCCCACCAGCGTAAAGACAAGGTGTGACACAAACGCGGATTTCGCGGTTTCGCTCGCTTCTGTGCTCGCCAGGCAACCCGATGGGCAGCGAGTCAAGCGTTTGGCGAAAGCACTCGTCGCCCGTCGCGGACCGGCGTGTCCTCGATGGCGCGCACCACATCGTCGGGAGTCGGCACAAGACCGACGGGCACAGTGTCGCTCGGTTCCCATCCAAGGCGCCGGGGATCGCCACCGCAGTCGAGCACTATGGGGACGATGCTGTCCCTTCGATTCTCGTCGCGCAGCTGCGCCCGGGCCAAGTTCCACTCCTCGAGGGTCCAGCCCGTTCCGTAGTGGTCGGACAAGAGTGCGACGAACACAACGGATTGCCTTACCGCATCCGCCAAGACTTCATCGAGGAGGCCCGCGATGTCCGCGCCGTCGGGGATCTGGTGATGGTCCAGCCATGAGCTGTAGCCGGCTTCGTCGAGCCTTCGCTCCAGTTCGCGGAGCCAATCGGCCCGGGTCTGGCCAACCGCGGCAGCGAACCGTTCAACGTCTTCCCACTTGTAGCTGAGAAACACCCGCCTGCCTTGCACGGCGCGAGTGTGCGCCGCGTTCATGGTCGCACCGGCAGCCGGCGTGAGCTTGCGCAGCGTCTGGAATACCTGGCCGAACCGTGCATACGGGCCCGGGTTCCTCACCGGTCGGCCCTCGTCGCGGGCCCGCAGTTGCGTTGCGTTGAGGTACTGGCCCCGCTCCACGAACTCCAGGTACGCCTGCAGGTCTGTGACCCCCCGATCGGTGATGAACTCGAGTCGATGCAGGATGCCGAAGATGTTGTACAGCATCGGGTAGGTGACCTGAAGCGGCTCCGGTTCCACGGGATCCTTCTGCCCGATGGTCACAATCGACCACGAATTCGATGCGGGGTGTACCCCTTCCTCCAGTACACCCGGTTCATCGCAGTATGCGATATCCGTCCCGAGACAAACCCGCTTCCGGCCCTCAGCGGTCCGCCGATCCTCGTGTCCGCGGTTGCAGCAGACCTTGGCGACGCGCAGGCGGGCCATCACCGCCGGAGGACGCGCCCGCCCGTGCCGCGTGGGCTCGCCGCGGCTACCGAAGCGGGGAGTGGAAACCACCCAGAGCACATCCTGCGGTTCGATTTTGAGAAAGCGCGCACTGTCACTGCTGTACTGATAGGGATGAGTCCCGCCATGAGCCGCCGCGTCCCGCATCATCGACTTCCAGTCGACAACCGTGGTCCAGCTCACGAAGACCATCCAATGTGAGGGCAATGCGCCATCTCCGGGTTCGACCCATTTTACTTTTCGAGACGGCGCGATTCGAGAGACTCGATGAAACTCTGGAGCTGCTGCCGGCGGCGGCGCGAGGCCAGATACGCAATCTATCCCATTCGGTCCTACCGCCTGGGTGGGGCCGGCGTCAGCTGGCGCCGCCGCTACTCACCCCGCCTGGCCCAGCGAAATCGTGGTCAGGGCCCCGATCATTGCGTACGTTCTCGTTCGATATCGG
Source organism: uncultured Acidimicrobiaceae bacterium (assembly GCA_947258635.1). GTDB lineage: Bacteria > Actinomycetota > Acidimicrobiia > Spongiisociales > UBA5794 > JAHEJX01. The sequence continues at coordinate 182 of CAMYJM010000452.1, read as the reverse complement.
GCGTTCGGGGTGGGCGAACGCAATGTGTCTCCCCGGAGCGGAGGGGAGACGAGGGTGGGGTTTGGGTGAGGCTTGTCCGACCCGGAGGCTGCGGTCCTGCCGAAAGCCAAACGTCCCGAGAAGGTCCCTGCGAGGCGCCCGCCAGGGCGCCGATGGAGGTAGAGGGGCGCACCGTTTGTAAC
>CAMYJM010000451.1 GCA_947258635.1 uncultured Acidimicrobiaceae bacterium | reverse complement strand
GTACGTGGTGTCGGCAGTGAGCCCGGTATCGCTGTAGGTGACGACGTTGGCGCCGACCGAATCGAGCGGGCTGAAACTGGTCCCGTCGAGCGAGCGCTCGATGTTGAAGCTCGTCTCGTCATCTGAGTTGTCAGTCCACGACAGGTCGATCGCCGAACTCGACGCCGCCGCAGCGCTCAAAGCGCTCGGCGCCGCCGGGACGTCGCCCCCGCCGAGTGCGTAGTACTCGCTGTATCCGCCGGCGGGGAAGGTCGGAGCCTCCGTGCCGCCGACAACCTTCATCCAGGTCATGGCGCCCTGGTCCTCATGGGTGAGGATGTGACAGTGCATGATCGTGCGTCCCTTGAAGGGGCTGCTGGTCGCGGCATCCAGGTCGAAGCGCACCGAGCAGTTGCCGGCAATGGTGTCGTAGTACTCGCCTTCCTCGAAGTCACCGGGGCAACCCGCCTGGGCCTGGAAGTGGTAAATGTGCAGGTGGAACGGGTGATTGACCGCTCCCTTGATCGACCACTCCTGGACGGCATCGGCCGGTAGCGTGAACGTCGGTGTGTCGATGTCGAACTTGGAGCCGTTGACCGTGCGGGCGCCCATGCTGATCTTCTCGGTGTTCACGCCGGTCTCGTTGCGCAGGTCGCGCAGATAGTTCGGCCGGGCTGCCGACCACATGGAGGTGCCGTCGGCGGCGTAGGGGTGAGGTCCGGTATCGGCCGTGCCGGAAACCGCGATGTCCGCGACCTTCGTGTTCGCCACCGTGATACTCGAGTTCGCACTGCAGCGCACCGCCAGGTCGGCCCGGGAGGCGCCGGTGATGTTGATGCTGTTGGTGGGCAGGTCTTTAGGGGCGCTGGTGCGCCACACGCCGTCACGTGCCAGCAACTTCACCTCGCAGTTAGCGCCGACACTCACGTCCTTGGTGCGGGCATCGGCATCGGCGAGCAGGACCCGCCAGTGTTCCCAGGTGCCCTCTTGCACGGTGAGATTGCCGTTAACGGTCCCATTCACGGTCCAGCCGGCCGGCAGGGTGCCCGAGACGAGGCTGTCACCGCCGGTGCCGGCCGCGTTGGTATCGAGGTACGCGATCAGTACCTGGCGCTCCTCCATGAGCGCCACGTTGGCCGGAATCCCGTCCTGGCTGTCGTCGATGATGATGAAGCCGAAGCCGCCGGTCGACACCTGCAGGAAGGTCGAGCCGTGGTGATGGGCGTGGTACCAGTAGCTGCCACCCATGTGATCTGCCGGGATGTCGTAGACATAATCACCGCCGAACCCACCCTCGAACATGCGAGTGACATCGTCGCCGGGGGCCTCACCTGAGATGTGCAAACCGTGGGTGTGCAGGTTGGTGATGTTCGGATCCTTGAAATCGTTGTGAACGTCGCTGGGCATCTCGTAGTCGAGGAGATTGTGGAACTGGACGACGTATTTGTTGCCGGGCACCATGTTCATGGTGGGGCCGGGTATGGAATAGCAGCCACCCGCCTGGCGGTAGGCGCGGGTCGTCAATGTCTCGCCGTCGATACTGAAGGTGGCCGAGCCGTACTCCAATATGCCCACGAAGTGGTCACCCATGTTCGTCCACTCGAACGGCACCGGGTCGGCGATTTCGTTCGAGTATTCGCAGGCCTGGGCCAAGGCCGGAGCCGATCCCGGTAGCGGCACCAGCGCCGGGGCGGCAACGATCACCGCCAGCAACAGGCCGAAGCCAAACTTACGTCTAGACATCAAGAAGCCTCCCTCAAAGCCAAAAAGCGCGCTCGGTGCCGTCGCCGACGCCGAATCTCTCTTGCGCCCGGCCGAGGCTCCACTCTGCGGCACATCTCCCTCCGGGCCGGTACCTCCCGTTGTTTTAGCTAACGGGGTTACCGACGGATAGAGGCCATCGACCCACAAATGACGGCTATTGGGCCAGGGCCATCCAATCGACCGGTTGGGGGAGGACCGGGAGCTCGGTGCGGATGACCTCCAGGTACTTCTGGGCGGCTCCGGTGTTGTAGACGACGACGCGCTCGTCGTGGGCTATGGCTCCTTCGGCGACCAGTTGCTCGAGGACGCCGAGGCAGGCGCCCGTCTCGGGGCAGATCGAGATCCCCTCGAGGGCGCTGGCCCTTTGCGCCCACCACAGCAGCCGCTCTTCATCGGCGGATCGGGCTTGACCGCCCGACTCACGGACGGCGTCGAGGATCATGAAATCACCCACGGCGGCGGGCACCCGTAGCCCGCTGGCCGCCGTGGTGGCGTTGGGAAACGGCTCGGCGAAGCGTTGTCCGGCGGCGAATGCGGTGGAGATGGGGGCACAACCCGCCGCCTGGCACGAGATCATGCGCGGCCGCGTGTCGGTCTCGAGCCAGCCGATGGCGCCCAGTTCGGCGAATGCCTTCCACATTCCGATGAGCCCGGTGCCGCCGCCGGTCGGGTACAGGATCACATCGGGGAGGTCCCAGGCGAACTGCTCGGCCAGTTCGAGCCCCATCGTCTTCTTGCCCTCGATGCGGTACGGCTCCTTGAGCGTCGACACGTCGAACCATTCCATGTGGGGCGTGCCATCGCGGACGACTGCCCCACAGTCTGTGATTAGGCCGGCCACGAGAAAGGCCTTGGCCCCGTAGTAGCCGGCCTCCGCCTG
>CAMYJM010000450.1 GCA_947258635.1 uncultured Acidimicrobiaceae bacterium | reverse complement strand
GGCGGCGCTGATCGACACGGATCCGCTGCTCGCCTCACTGTTCAAGGTGACGATTGGGCTTGGTGTTGTCGCCGCGATGTGGGTGATGCGCCGCTATCGCCGGGTGCTCGAGGCGTCCCTGCTGCTGCTGGGTGGCTTCACCGTGGTAGTCGGCTACAGCCTCGCCATGCTGATGGCCACCGGCTGATTCAGCCTGATCGCTCAATTCGGACGTCTGACATTCGCCGCGCACCTCCGACCCGATCGCTTCGTAGTCGTCCCAGGAAATTCGTACTCGATCGGCGCGCGGTACCGTCACGGTGGCCATGCGATTGCGACACTCGTCCTCCCGGTCGGTCTCCAGCTCCCATACACTCAGAGGGATGAGCCGCCTCCTCACCGTATCGACGCTGCTCGCCGTTGTTGCCGCGACTGTTGTGGCGGCACCTGCCGGCGCCGCGGCTGTGCCGCGGTGTGCCGGGGTCCCGGCGACGATCGTGGGTACGTCTCATGCCGATCATCTCGTCGGCACGTTGGCGAGAGACGTCATCGTCGCCAAGGGCGGAGCCGATGTCATCGACGGGCGCGGGGGCAACGACCTGATCTGCGCCGGCGGGGGACGGGATGTCGTTCTGGGCGGCTCGGGAGCCGACGAGATCTACGGCGGGGGCGGCCCCGACGTGCTGCGCGGAGGCTCCGGCAAGGACATCCTCGCCGGCGGGAGCGGAGCCGACACGCTGCTCGGCGAGAGCGGCGACGACATACTGCGCGGCAGCGGCGGCGCCGACACGTTGATCGGCAATGGCGGAAGCGACACGGCGCATGGCGGGCCGGGCGGCGACTGGTGCCGGACCAGCGAGACCTCAGCATCGTGTCGAACCTCGACACCCACCGGCGCCGCAGTGGCCGTCATGGCCGCGGCCCGGCTCGACCGAACCTTCGAGCACATCGGCTTCGAGTGGAAGATGAGCGGCGATGCGGACCACGACTCGTGGCTCTTCCTCGAGTACCGGGTCGCCGGCACCTCTCACTGGCACCCGGCGGCACCGTCGATGCGCGCCTATCCGGAGGCCGTGGTCAACGGCGCTCCACTGGGACTCGACCATCACGCCGCTTCGGCGATGTTCCTCGAGCCGGGGACCCGCTACGAATTGCGCGCCACCGTCACCGACCCCGACGGCGGGGCGGCAACCACGCGCCGGGTCGTCCGAACCCGCCGCCACTACGACGCATCCGGGGGAACCATCCGCCACGTCGTGCCCGGCAGCGGGGGAGGCGCAGGCACGGCGGGCGACCCGTACCGGGGCCTGCAGGCCGCAGCCGACGCGGCGAGTCCCGGCGACATCTTCGAAGTCGGCGCCGGGACTTACGCCCCGTTCACGATCTCCACGAGTGGCACGCCGCAACTGCCGATCATCTTCCGCGGCCCCGAGGGAGGTGGGGCGACGATCGACGGCGCCGGCACCGACCGCGGCATCGTCACCCTCGGCAGGTTCGATGCGACCACCTCGTGGATCGTGCTCGAGGGCTTCACCATCGAGGACGGCCATTGGGGTGTCGACGCCCAGAACACCCGCAGTATGTGGCTCCTCGACAACGTGATCACCGACGTCGACGACGGGGTGACCAACCGACGCGGCAACGGCTGGGAGCGCAACCAGACGGTGTGCGACAACACGATCCGGGGGCGCACTCCGTGGCCGGGGCTGGGCATCCCGAGCGAGCGCGGCATCGACCTGCGCGGTTGGGGCAACGTGGTGTGTCACAACGACGTGGCCGACTTCGGCGACTGCGTTTCGGTGCAGCCGTTCACCGGCCCGTCGTACGGCAAGCTCGACTACAACCAGCGCAACGTGCGGGTCTACGGCAACCGGGTGTTCAACGCCCGAATGGGGGTCAGTATCCAACCGGCCGCAGGCGGCCCGGCGTACATCTTCCGCAACGAGCTGTTCAACACCGAGTCGAAGCCGATCAAGATGCACAACCAGCCGAGCGGGTTTTTCATCGTCAACAACACGGGGGCGCAAAACGGCAACGCCTTTACGGGCCAGGCGGGCTGGCAGAACGCGGTGCTGCGCAACAACATCTTTCTGGGGACCCGGTATGCGTTCGAGTTCACGTCGTCCTCGCCGGGTGGCTTCCGTGATCTCGATTACGGCGGCTGGGCGACGTCGCGGACGATCGACCCGGGTGGCCCGTGGTTCAAGTGGGACAACGTGCGTTACGACCGGATCGGGGATCTGCCGGCGGGCGTGGAGCGGCATGGGGTGGCGCTGACGTTTGCGGCGCTGGTGGATGCGGCGTTGCCGGCAGCGTGGAATGTCGAGGTAGCTCCGGGGACCCGGGATCTACGTCTGGCGCCCGGCTCGCGGGCGATCAACCGCGGGGTGTGGTTACCGAACCTGGGGGACCGGGCCGAGGTGAACGGCCGCGTCGACCTGGGAGCGCACGAGCAGGGCGCCGCGGTCCCCGTGTACGGGCCGCGAGGCTGAGAATCGGCCCCTCACCGCTGTTGCAACCGCTCCCACACTTCGAGCCAGCTGTGGGGCTCGTCGTGACTGCCGTCGTCGGCGATGGCGCTGAGGGCCCGGTTGACGCTGCGCCGGGCTTTGCGGCCGAGGCGCTTGATCCAGCCGACGACTGCAACCACGCCGGCGATGAAGATGCCGAGCCCGATGAGCCCGCCGAGCGGGGTGCCGAAGAGGAAGCTGATGACTACGAGCGCCATCATCCAGCGCCAGAACTTCTTGCGGGCACTGCTGGTGGTCAGGTCGATCTCGACGAGTTGGCGGTCGTTGCGGCTCTGGGTGACCGTCCAGGTCTGCGCCGGCCAGGCCCGCCGTGGTGCAGGGGGAGCCCATTCGGTCGAGATGCCGCTGCGGCGGCGCTCCTGGAGGCCCTCAACCCGCTCGAGATAGTCGCCGAGGCGCTGCGCCACCTCCTCGACCAGACCGGAGACGATCACCCCGCCGCGCACGGTGTCGGGCACGGTGGCCCGCTCGACGGGCCGGGCATCGTGGTCCTTTTCTGTGTCGAGCTCCTGGAGGAGCGCTTCCTTCAGCGACTCCTCCGAGATGCCCACCTCGAGGGCGACGTCGCGCAGCATGTCGTAGTCGATGGTGTCGGCGGCCGCCTCTGCCTGCGCCCGGGCCTCACCGTCGAGCTCGATCGCCCGCCCGAGCACCCGCTCGGCGAGCGGCCGGCTGAGGGCGTCGAGCTGTTCGGCCAGCTCGTCGGCGGCCCGCTGCTCTCGCTGTTGCCGGCTGAGGAACTCCTGCGTCACGGCCGCATTGTGCCAGGTGCCCGACCCGCCGGGTCAATGTGGCAGGCAGCAATCTCGTACATCGGTCGGTGGCATACCGGGATCGTGGCGATCAGTCGAGCAGTGTCGCCGGATCGGCCGACCTGGGCTACGCCAACATCGAGGGTTACCTCGGTGCCGGGTCCGCAGCGGCCTCGTTCGGCGAACACGCCGTCGCTGAGCTCGTCCACCATCACCTCGGGCCCCTCCGGGTCGATGATCCAGTACCGCTCGAGTCCGCGGCGGCATACTTGGCGGCCTTGCGGATTATGTCGGCGGCCCGATCCGTTGACAGGATCTCCACCACCAGGTGGGGAATTGTGCCCAGCCGCGTGGGAGTGTTTTCGACGTCGAAGACAAGCACGTCGGGTATGAACTCGTCATCCGCGCGATGGCAGCATCGCAGAGCCGGGCCGACCGAGGAACACAACGTTCTCTCTGGCGGCAACGAGACAAGAGTGGCTTGCCCGATGGCGAACAGCTAGGAGCCTGCTGAACAATCCAATTGCGGCGTCTCTGCGGCTCTCGGGGCCCCTGCCTTCGCCCGACGAACTCGAAGTATCTACAGATACTCCTTCGGTCGCCGGCCTGTGGCAGATGACGGTGAGATTCCGCAGATCCATCCACAGTGATTATTCAGCAGGCTCCTAGTTCGCAGCTCTCTGATCTGCGGCGCTTGGCGACGGAGAGACCAGATGGCATCGGTCCTTTCTGGGTGATGTCGCCCCATGTCGCGTGGAAGCCGCTGGCAACCGCAGCGCAAAAGTGCTCTCGCCGTCGTGAAAGTAATCGAGAGCGCCACCCATTAGCTCAGCGAGTCGGCGTGACACGGTGAGCCCCAAGCCAACCGAACCGGTGAGCCCATGTTCGGCACCCTCGGATCGGTAAGGTTGGAACATCTCACTCCTGAACGCTTCCGGCAACGGGTCACCGTTGTCGCGCACCTCTAATACCACCTCGTCGCGTTTGGCGCGCGCGCAGACGCGCCGCTGAGGACCGCCATAGCGCTCGGCGTTCGCTGTGAGATTGCGCAGGATCTGACGCACCCGAGTCGGATCCGCCCATGCGACTACATCTCCCGCGATATCGGACTGCCACTCGCCGCCAACCAGTGCATCGACTATGGGCGCAATCTCGATCACCTGCGCAGAGACTTGGAGGTGGTCGGA
>CAMYJM010000449.1 GCA_947258635.1 uncultured Acidimicrobiaceae bacterium | reverse complement strand
GGGCTTGGCGCAATGGTGGCCGGCGCGGATCGCAACCCCTTCCTGGTCGAGGATGGTGGCGACATCATGCGGGTGCACGTCGCCGAGCTCGAAGCTCACCGTTCCACCGCGAATTGCCACATCGTGAGATCCGACCACGGTCAGATCTGGCACCTCGGCTAGGCGAGCCAGCGCATATTCTGTGATCTCGATCTCGTGCCTGCGGACCTCAGTCATGCCGACTTTGTCGAGGTAGTCGATGGCAGCCCCAAAACCGACAGCCTGGGCGATCGGGGGCGTCCCGGCCTCGAACTTATGCGGGATAGGTGCCCACTTGGACTCGTACAGGCCTACGTCGGCGATCATCTCCCCGCCGCCTTCGGCGGGCTCCATTGATTCGAGAACCTCGCGGCGACCCCACAGTGCACCAATACCGGTGGGTCCGAGCATCTTGTGCGCGCTGAAAGCGATCAAGTCGGCGCCGAGCGTCGACACATCAGTTGGGAGATGGGGAACGGATTGCGCGGCATCGACGATCACCAACGCCCCGACCGTCCGGGCGGCAGCCACTAGTTCCGCAACCGGCCCAATGGTTCCAGTCACGTTCGACATGCCGGAGATGCTGACGATTTTGATGCGCTCGTCAAGAACTGCGTCGAGCTGCGAGAGATCGACGCGATAGTCGTCGTCGAGTTCCAGATAGACCAGCTCGGCGCCTGTGTGCTTGGCGATCAATTGCCACGGCACAATGTTGGCGTGATGCTCCATCACGGTGAGCAAGATGCGGTCGCCGGCGGCCAGCCGATTTAGTCCCCACCCATAGGCCACCATATTGATTGCAGAAGTTGTGCCACGGGTGAAGACAACCTCAGCGGAGGATCCGGCGCCGATGAACCTGGCAATCTTGCCGCGGGCTCCCTCATATGCAGTGGTGGCCTCATCGGCGAGCGTGTGGGCGCCGCGATGGACGTTGGAGTTGTAGTTGCGGTAGTAGTCAGAGACGGCGTCGATCACCTGGATCGGTTTTTGTGTGGTTGCCCCTGAATCCAAATAGGCAAGGCGCTTCCCATTGACCAGACGGTCCAGAATTGGGAAGTCGGCTCGCAGATGATCCATCAGCCGCTCACGCCTACCCGGAACTCGTCGTAGCCCGCTTCTTCGACCTGGGAGGCCAGCTCCGGTCCGCCGGTAGCGACCACGTTGCCGTCTACGAAGATGTGAACGACGTCGGGGGTGATGTAGTCCAGCATCCTCTGATAGTGGGTGATGATGAGGAACCCACGGTCATCGCGATGTAGCCGCTGCACGCCTTCGGCGACGGTGCGCAAGGCGTCGATGTCGAGACCGGAATCCGTCTCGTCGAGGACGGCTAGCTCCGGCTCTAGAACCGTCATCTGCAGAATCTCGTTGCGCTTGCGTTCGCCACCCGAGAAGCCCTCGTTCAGGTAGCGGTCTGCAAAGCTCTGATCCATGCCGAGTTCGCTCATAGCCTCTGCGACCTTGAGCCGAAGCTCGAGAACCGTGTAGTCGGTCCCGGTACGGTTCGACAGTGCGGCGCGGAGGAAGTTGAGCACGGAGACACCGGGGATTTCCTCGGGGTATTGGAACCCAAGAAACATCCCGGAGCGGCCCCGTTCGTCCGACGTCCACTCGGTGATGTCTTCGCCCTTGTAGAAGATGCTCCCGCCGGTGACCACATAGTTGGGATGACCCATGAGGACATAGGAGAGGGTTGACTTGCCGGAGCCGTTGGGCCCCATGAGGGCGTGGATCTCGCCGCGTTCGACGGTGAGGTTCATGCCTTTGATGATCTCGGTGTCGCCGGCTGAGGCGTGCAGATCTTCGATTCTGAGGAGGGGTGCTGAAGAGGACATGACGCTCAGGATAGCTCAGCCGTACGGTCTCTAAGCACTACGCGGATAGTAGATATCGATGAGTGCTGCGACTACCCGCGAAGGCCGTGAAGCTGGGGGGCCAGGACTTCGGTATCGATCTCGTCGAGCGGCGAGAAATGCTGTAGGTAGATGCGAGCAACGCCTTCGGCGGCATAGGCCGCCACCTGCTCGGCGGCCTGATCGTAGGTGCCGTGGAGCATCCGACGCTCCTTGTAGATCGCCTCGAGCTCCTCGGGTGTTCGCTCCGATGATGCAGCCTTTTCGCGGAGCATATCCCTGTAGTCGGATTCATCCGCCGCTATCAGGGCCGACGTGGTCACCGAGATCTTGATGTCCGCCGGGTCGCGTTCGTGCTCCACCGCGGTTGATTTCATCACTGCCACCCTGGCGGCAAGGGTGTCTGCATCGCAGGCAAACATGTTGTATTCGTCGGCGAACCGACCGGCGATCGCCGGTGTCTTTTTCATCCCGGTCCCGCCGATGATGATGGGAATCTTGGAAGTCGGTTTCGGCAGAATCTCAATGTCCTCGAGAACAAAGTGCCGTCCGGAGTACCCACCCGCGGTCCGACCGAAGACCGAGTGGAGGTAGGCCAGGGTCTCGAAGAGCAGGCTGAAGCGGGTGCGCATCTCAGGAAGGTTGAATCCGAAGACCCGGTGCTCGCTCTCCATCCAGCCGGTCCCGACGCCCAGCTCGAACCGCCCACCGGACATCTCGTCGAGCGTAGTTGCCGTTTTCGCTATCACGCCTGGGTGACGGAAGGTCAATGGAGTCACGAGCACGGTC
>CAMYJM010000448.1 GCA_947258635.1 uncultured Acidimicrobiaceae bacterium | reverse complement strand
AGCAAACATGACTCCTGAACCGACCAACGGCGAGCTGAGGGTAGGGGTATTCGTCTGCGACTGCGGGCTGAACATCGCCGGCACGGTGGACTGCGGCAAGGTCGCATCCTTCGCCGAGACGCTGCCGGATGTGAGGTGCGTGGTCCGCAACCGTTACACCTGCGCCGATCCGGGCCAGAACGAAATCAAGGATGCCATCCGCGAGCACCGGCTGAACCGGGTCGTCATCGCTTCCTGCACACCGAGGCAGCACGAGCCGACCTTCCGGCAGTGCGTTCTCGAGGCCGGCCTGAATCCGTACCTCATGGAGATGGCCAACCTGAGGGAACATTGCGCCTGGGTCCACCCCGGCGATCCGGAAGGGGCGACATGGAAGGCGATGGACCTGGTAGCCTCGGCGGTTGCCAGGGCGCGGCTGCTGCAGCCCCAGGAGGAGATGACCGTTCCGGTGACCCAGAAGGCGCTGGTCATCGGCGGCGGGGTGGCGGGGATCGAGGCGGCCATCCAGCTGGCCGATGCCGGTCACAAGGTGGTTTTAGTCGAGAAGGAACCGTCCATCGGTGGGATCATGGCGCAACTGGACAAGACCTACCCCACCATGGACTGCTCCATATGAATTCTCGGCCCTAAGGCCATCGATGCCGGTCGGCATCCAAACATCGAGCTCATGACCTTCAGCGAGGTCGAGAACGTCGCGGGCTACGTCGGCAACTTCACCGTGAAGATCCGGAAGAAAGCCCGTTACGTGGACCACACCGCCTGCAACGCCTGCGGGGAATGCGGCAAGGTCTGCCCGGTGGTCAAACCGGACGAGTACCAGGCCGGCCTGTCCTCCCGAAAGGCGATCTATATCCCGTTCCCCCAGGCAGTCCCCTGCTCCTACATCCTCAACATGGATGATTGCCTCGGCAACAACCCGATCGCCTGCGGCGAGTGCCAGGACGCCTGCGAGAAAGAGGCGATCAACTACGACGACGGCGACGAGATCATCACCCGGGAGGTCGGGGCGATCGTCGTGGCGGTCGGCCTGGACGTCTACGATCCGACGGAAATGGATGAGTACGGCTACACCCGGTTCGACAACGTCATCACCTCCATGGAGTTCGAGCGGCTGATCTGCGCCGGCGGCCCCACCGCCGGCCATTTCGTCCGCCCGGGGGACCAGCAGCGGCCGAAGCGGATCGGTTTCATCCAGTGCGTCGGCTCCCGGAATCCGAAGATCGGCCGGCCGTACTGCTCCAACATCTGCTGCATGAACACCATCAAGGACACCCTCCTGCTGGCGGATCATTACCCGGATGTGGAAACCGTCGTGTTTTACCAGGACATCCGCGCCTTCGGAAAATCGTTCGAGGACATGTTCCAGCGTTCCAAGGAGGCGGGGACCCGCTATGTCCGCGGCATTCCCGCCGACGCCGAGGAAGACCCGGCGACCGGCAACCTGGTGGTCACCGTGGAGAACACCACCCTGGGCCGGGTGGAGCGCCACGAGCTGGACATGCTGGTCCTGTCGGTCGGCGTCCAGCCGCCGGTGGACCTGGCCAAAATCTGCGGGATGCTGACCCTGTCCCGGACCTCCGACGGCTTCCTGATGGAATCCCATCCCAAGCTGAAGCCGGTGGACGCCCCGACCCGGGGGGTGTTCTTCGCCGGATTCTGCGAGAGTCCCAAGGACATCAAGGACTCGGTCTGCCAGGCCGGGGCCGCCTCCTCAAGATCGGGTGCCCTGCTGAACGCAGGCAAGGAGCGATGTCGCTACCATCGCGACAACGAGCAGTCGGGTTTTTGATGTCCGGAGTTGTTGGCGTGGCATAGCTGCTGGTTGGACAAGTACTGGTGTCCGGAGAGTGTAGCCCGGTATAGACGCGGAAGTGAATATCTGCAAAGCTCGCCCGGTTTCGAATGCACAAGCCTGAGTTACCGCTATGTCCACCTATGATCACACAGCGCTGATTTCGTTCGGGCCCCGGGTCCGGAAGTCGCCGTTTTTCGAAGCTACACTCCGCTACGGTGCCAAGTCATTCTCGGTCTACAACCATACCTACCTTGCAACCTCGTACGGTGACACGACGGCCGAGTACTGGAGCCTGGTCAACGACGTGACGCTGTGGGACGTGACCGTGCAGCGACTCGTCGAGATCGAGGGCCCGGATGCGTTTCGGTTGATTCAATATTTGACGCCGCGGGACATGTCGAACTGCGAAGTCGGCCAATGCCAGTACATGGCCTTAACGAACCAGGACGGCGGCATCGTTAACGATGCAATCCAGTTCCGCGTTAGCGAAGACAGGTTCTGGCTGTCGCCGGGTGATGGCGACGTGCTCTGGTGGGCGATGGGTGTCGCCGTCAACAGCGGCATGGACGTGCAGGTGCGCGATCCCGATATCTCGACGCTGCAGCTGCAGGGACCGAAGTCGCCGCTGGTCGCCAAGGCCCTGTTCGGCAACTGGGCGGCCGAACTGAAGTACTTCCGTATTGCCGAAACCGAGCTGGACGGGGTCCCGTTGTTCCTGTCACGCACCGGCTGGAGTGGCGAGCTTGGCTACGAGATCTACCTGGCCGACGCCAGCTACGGCGATGAGCTCTGGGAGCGGATCATAGAGGCCGGCAAGCCGCACAACATCGCAGCGATCGCGCCGAACACGATACGCAGCATCGAGGG
>CAMYJM010000447.1 GCA_947258635.1 uncultured Acidimicrobiaceae bacterium | reverse complement strand
CGGTGCGGGCGACGGCGTGCCCTACCATCGCCAGGGCCCGCGACGCCCGGGCGATCGGCCGGTCCGTATCAGGTGCAGGCCGCCATCGCATGTCTCCACAGTGCGGCGCCGACGTACGCCGCCACCGATTGGGAGCAGATCGTGATGCTCTACCGCCAGCTGGAGCACTACCTGCCGACCGCGGTGGTCCGCGTCAACCGGGCCGTAGCAGAAGCCGAGCTGGCCGGTCCCGAGCGCGGCCTGGAGCTTCTCGCCACGGTCGAAGGCGCCGCCCGCTGGCATATGTGGTGGTCGGCAAAGGCCGACTTCCTGCGCCGCCTCAACCGGACCACGGAAGCCGTCGACGCCTATCGCCAAGCCCTTTCATGTGAGATGAACGACTCCGATCGACGGTTACTCGAAGAGCGTCTGGGCGATCTGGTGGCGGCGTCAGACTTCTAGGGCCGGCTTCGGGGCGGTGCCCACCCGCAACCGGTTGCCGTCGGGGTCGACGAGCTGAATCTCCCGAGCCCACGGCTCATCGCCGACCTCCACTCCGAACTCGGCGGCAACGGAATCGACATCGTCCACCCAGAAGTAGACCAGCGAGTTGGGCGGCGCGTCTCCGGTGTGCTCAGACAGGTGGAGGCGCACCTGATTCCGCTCGAGGAACAGATACAGCGGCAGGTCGGGGCCAAAACGGTGCTCCCCCACGATCTCGAAACCAAGACGGCGGTACCACTGAGCTGCCGTGACGGCATCGACCACCCGAAAGACGGGCACCATTTCCTCGACCATGCCCCGATGCTAATGCCGTTCGGCTTGGCCCGGCGGGCTCGGGTGCGGTTGGCCGCCGACGGCGCGTCGGGAGGCTAGATCTCGGTGAGGGCGACGCCGGCTGCGATCAGATCCAGGTTCTTGGCGCCGAAGGCGCCCTGGCCGGCGACGTCTTTGAAGGTGTCGAACGGCACGACACCGGTGCGGGCGACGGCGTGCCCTACCATCGCCAGGGCCCGCGACGCCCGGGCGATCGGCGGATCGGATGCCGCCGGGTCGATCGTGTAGAGCTGGGCGGCAGTCGCGGGAAGCGGCAGCCCGGCGGCGAGGCACACCGTGCCGTCTCCCGTCATGTTCTCCAGGAAAGCCGCCGACTTGCCCAGGCCGTCTTCACTGACGATGACGAGCACGTCCGGCCGATCGATGCCGCTGTAATTGATCTCCTCCGGAGACACGATGACTTCTGACACGCTGGGTCCCGTCTTGACGGTTATCGGATAGTCGTCACGCTGGGCGCTCCACCAGCCGGCTTGCATCGCCGCCGCCGCGACCAAGCGCGCCGCCGACCGTACCCGGCCGCCGGCCGAGCCGGCAACGACGAAGTGAAATCGGCGCTCGAGCCGTGGAGCCGGCGCCGGCTCGACAACCTCGACCTGCAATCCTGCGTTGTGATCTGCCGCCTGCCGGCGGTACTCGACGGCGAATTCGGGCCGTTCCCTTTGGTAAAGCACGCCGGAGTCGAGGCCCAGCGCCTCCATCGTCTGATCGATCTTGCGGCGGGAGAACTTGTTGTTCGGCACGAAGTAGGCGGTACACAGGTCCCATACGTCGAGCAGGGCGAAGCCCGCGGTGGCGATGCCTTCCGCCATGCGGTCGGCGATGTCGGCGTCGAAGTTGGTTCCCCGGTAGGCGTAGGCCGCCCCGTTGACGCCGACGGTCGCACAGATATCGAGCGGGTTCTCCAGATTCCCGCCCGGCGTTGTCGGCGTGACGAAACCGACAGGAGTGGTGGTGGAATGCTGCCCGCCGGTCATCCCGAAATTGAAGTTGTTGAGCACGAGCACCGTGATCCCGATGTTGCGTCGTGCCGCCGCCAGCAGGTGAGCGCCGCCGATACCCGTTCCGCCATCGCCCATGATCACGATGACGTTGAGCTCGGGTCGACTGAGCTTGATGCCGGTGGCGTAGGTGATCGAGCGGCCGTGCAATCCATGGAAAGCGCTCGTCGTGAAGTACTGGTCGGACAGCCCGGAGCAGCCGATATCCGAGACGATGACGACCTCATGAGGAGCCAGTTCCAGCCGAACGAGCGCCTCGTTCAGCGAATCGAGCACCGACCCGTGCCCACAGCCGGGGCAGAACGGGTACTCCCGCTCGTTGCGCAGGGTCGGGTAGGGCGTCAGGGAGATGGGAGTGCTCATACGATCACCTCGACCAGCTCGGCCGGTGGGATCAGCCGCCCATCGGTGCGAGCGACGCTGACCACCTCGGTGTCGGGCAGCACTCTCTCGATCTCGCGGGCGTACAGACCGGGGTTGAGCTCGGCGACCACCACCCGCTCGACGCCCGCTCCGGCCTCGCGGATCGCCACCTCGGGCACCGGCCACAAGCTCTGCACGGTCAGGGCCGCCACTCTGATTCCCGCCCCGCGAGCGGCGATGACTGCATCCCGCATGCTGCCGGCAGTAACGCCGTAGCTCAGCAGGAGGGTGCGGGCTCCGTCCTCGGGATCGGCCCTCGTCATTGCTATCTCAGCGACGTGGTCGCTGATTTTGTGAATCAGGTGCTCGTTGAGAGCACGGACCACCGCCGGGTTCTTGGTGATGAACGCCCGCTCGTTGTGCGTGCTCCCGGTGAACCGGACCGGATGTTTCCCCCCGTAGAGCTGCATCGGGACCACTCCCCCGG
>CAMYJM010000446.1 GCA_947258635.1 uncultured Acidimicrobiaceae bacterium | reverse complement strand
CGCCGCTGCCTGCGGCGGACCGGGGGGCGTGACCAACTCGGAATGCGAACCCCGGTGAGATTGAGCCCCGCCGCCACGATGAAGGCGGTGGTCACCACGGGAAATGGTGGCTTCGACCGGCTTCAATACCGCGACGTGCCCATCCCGCGGCCGGGGCCGGGAGAGCTTCTTCTACGTGTGCTGGCAGCGGGGGTCAACAACACCGATATCAATACGCGGCTGGGCTGGTATTCGGCGTCCGTGGAGACGAGCACTCGAGACGCGGCGATGGCCGAGGAGGCGGAAGCGCAGCACAGACCGGACGGGGGCTGGAACGAAGCCACCCCGTTTCCGCTCATTCAGGGCACCGACTGTTGTGGCCGCGTCGTTGCCGGCGGCCCTGACGGTGACGACGCCCTGCTGGGGCAACGGGTGCTGGTGCGGCCGTGCATGCGACCGCACGGCTTCGGGTCGATGGAGAACGTGTGGATGGCATCCGATTTCGACGGTTCCTTCGCCCAGTACGTGAAGGTGCCGGCAGACGAGGTGTTCGCAGTCGACTGCGACTGGACCGATGTTGAGCTGGGGTCGATCCCGTGTGCCTACGGAACGTCGGAGAACATGTTGCATCGGGCCCGCGTGGGAGCCGACGATCACGTGCTGGTGACCGGTGCCTCGGGTGGGGTGGGGTCGGCAACGGTTCAATTGGCGAAGCGGCGCGGCGCCACCGTCACCGCGGTGTGCGGCGAGGCGAAGATGGAGGCGGTGCGGGCGATCGGCGCCGACCGGGCTGTCGCCCGGGGCGATCTGGTCGAGGCCGTGGGCCGGGAGTCTGTGAGCGTCGCCATCGACAACGTCGCCGGGCCCGGCTTCGGCGCGGTGCTGGAGGCCCTCCGGCGCGGTGGCAGATACGCGTCCTCGGGGGCGATCGGCGGCCCGATCGTTGATCTCGACCTGCGCACGATGTATCTCAAAGACCTCACGCTGATTGGTTGCACGGCCTGGGACGAGCCGGTGTTTCCCAACCTCGTGTCCTACATCGAGCGGGGCGAAATCCGGCCGCTGGTGGCCAAGACGTTCCCCCTCGAAGACATCGCCGCCGCCCAGCGCGAGTTCCTCGAGAAGAGGCATGTCGGGAAGTTCGTGCTGATCCCACCCCCACCGGAGGCCGATGCCGGCTAGATACGCACGGCATGGATCACGAATAGCGCTCGTGGCGTGGCGCGTGCCGATCGGTCGACTCCCCGAAGACTGAACGGCAGCTGATCCGGCGGGGACGAAAACAAAGCGTCTGCGGGGGTCGTTGTTCAGCGAGCCGCCAACGACTCGCGATCGATCCAGGTCGGCCATGGCTCGTCGAGCATGCTCTGTGCGGCCAGCCCGCCCCAACCGTCCGACGACTTCGCACCCATGCCGTTGCCGGCGACTGCCACGAACGTTCGGTCGCTGGTCTGATCGATGATCGGGTGGTCGTTGGCAGTCATCGTGATGATGCAGGGGCTGGTCTCGTACTCCACAAAGTCGACGTGGGGCAGCATCGTCTGCATCGCCGTTTGCATCGCCGCCGCCAGCGCGTCCGTGTCGCCGGAGCGGACCCACGCCTGGATCTCCTCCAGCGATTCGGGGTGACGATCGGCCGACGTGTTGCAGCCCATCTTCACCTTCCACCGGCCGTCGGGATAGACCAGCGGCGGCGTCATGTAGATGTCGGCGATGTCGGGATCGTCGATCGAGTACTGCACCGTGGGAATGGTCGCCAGCCGGCGGCCATCCCGATCGGACACGGTGCCGAGCATGAACGTCTCGGTCTCCACGCTGATCCCGAGTCGCCGCGGCAGCAGCGGGAAGTGGTTGACGAATGAGCCGACCGCGACCAGCACCCGGCCGCACCGCACCTCGCGGCCCGACGCCAACCGGAGCGTCACCGCTGCAGCGTCTTCGCCGGCTCGGGTAACGAAGTCGGTTATGACCGTCGCTCCCTGCGATCGGGCAACCTCGAGCTGGCTGGCAACAAGGGCTCGGGGGTCGAGCACCCCTGCCGGTGCCCCCTCGTAGACGATCGAACAGCCTGCGGGGAAGTCGAACTCGGGGAATATGTCCCGCCAGCTCTCGTCGCCGATCTCGTACTCCGTGAGATCGACGTCGCCCTCCGCGTCGGTTTCACGGGTGTGGCGGGGCGCAACCGCGGGGTTCTTCACCGTGAGGCAGCCGACCGGCCGCAGAATCGTCGCCCCCGTAGCGGTCTCGAGCATGGAGATGGCGGCGAAGGTCCGGGCCGTCATTTCGGCCCACAATCGATTGGAGGCGATCCGGCGGGTGAGGCGGCCCTGGTCGTAGTGGCTGGCGTACACGCCATCGTGGGCGGTGCGGTCGGCGGGCTCATCGGGGCCGATCAGCACCACGCGGTCCGCGGCTGCGCTGAGGTGACGGGCCGCGGCGGACCCGAACAGTCCTTTGCCGATCACCGCGAATTCGTAATCGAGAGCGCCGTCACCCATCCCGGCATGATCGCACGGGATCCACCCCCGAGCCACGCGGGAACGTGCGGGTCAGCCAGGGCTGGTACGGAGCCAGACTCGTAAGGAACCCGCAGGGTTCCCCCCTACACTCGAAGCGTGGCGTATTCACGGGAGGACATCGACAAGGTGCGCGAGCGCACCGACCTCGCCGAGCTCGCTTCCGAGGTGAC
>CAMYJM010000445.1 GCA_947258635.1 uncultured Acidimicrobiaceae bacterium | reverse complement strand
CCCCGGCCGCGAGCCCGTTGTCATCGGCGTAGGCGAACCCGGCCCGCAGCGCACCGAGATTGGCCTCGGCGACTCGCGGCGGCAGGTGGGCGAACCGCCGGCTCAGCACGTCGGCCGCCTCTTCGTCCGGGACGCTGAGGATCCGCGCCACAACACCGAAGCCGAGGCTGTTCTTGAACAGGTCGCGGCGCAGGTCGCGCACGGCCAGCCGGGCAAAGGGGATCTCGAAGACGGTGGCCCCCTCCGGCAGGTGCCGGCGGGGCGCCGGGCCGCCCGAGGAGTCGAAGATGACAAAACTGTCGGCGGCGAGCCAGGGCCCGCCCCGCGCCACCGCCTCTTCGTCGAAAGCGACGAGGAGGTCGAGGGTGTCGCCCATGCAGCCGCGGGGCGTGACCGAGGCGCGCATCAGGGCGGCGGCATGGCCACCCTTGATCCTGGAGGCTACGTCTCGCGAGGTGAACATCCGGAGCCCATGGCGACCGACGAGCACCCCGAGCAGGTTGGCTACCGTGAGCGATCCGTCGCCGCCCTGGCCGGCCACCATCACGTTGATGTCGTTGAGCCTGCGCTGTGTTTCCAGAGTCACGTCGACGCGCTTTCGGCCTCTTCGGGAGGAGGCGGAGGAGCCCCGGGGCCTTTGGTGTAGAAGGTCTTGGGATCGAGCCAGCCGAGGCGCTCGCGCTCCTGATGGGTCGGCATCTGGGCGGGGAGAGGACGGTTCACCTTCTTGGCCGCCGACAGCCGATTCATCAGGAACTCACCCCGCGGCTCGTCGGACAGCGGCCGGGTCTCCAGCCAGCCGTCGTCGATGGCGGCCTGGAGCGCCCGATGGCCCTCCTCGGTGCGGACCAGCGTATATGTCCAGCCGTCGAGGCCGATGCCCCCGGCGGCGAGATCCGCGTTCTCGGCGCCATAGTCGAGGCAGTACAGGCAGGCCGGCCGGGCGAAGTCGCGATACCTCTTCAGCGACGCCTCGCGCACCTCACCGTCGTCGAGGCGGATCACGACCTTGCCCTTGATGTTGATGTTGTCGATACGCTCCGGCGCAACGTCGATCATCTCGCCGAGCTTGATGATCGACTCGTGGGTGAAGGCTTCCGAACAGAACAGCCCCACGACCAAGGAGATGTTGTCCCGGTACCAGTTGGCCATCTCGAGGCGGATGCTCGAGTTCTGCTGGAGCCGCACGCCGTCGACCTGGCAAGGTACACCGACGACGGCCAGTGGCTTGATGTCGCGACGCATCGCCTCCTGGAGAGCAAGCGTGTTCGCTGAGTAGGTGTACCGGGAGGCGGCGCACGCCAGGACCTCGGGCCGGGTCATCGCCAGCGTGTGAGTGCCGATCTGGTTGTTGTCCGGCAGCACATCACCGAGGATGGCGCCGCCTAGCGTTCCGGTCTCGAGCCCGTGGATCATCAGCGCCGACACCATGCCGCCGTCCTGGCCCCTGCCGAGGATCTCGGCGTCGGTGGATCGGGTATACATGGCGTAGCTGTAGGTGCCGTAGCCCTCGTCCAGCTGCGGATCGCGGAAATGGAGCATCCGGGGCAGGTCCTTGTCCACGGGCCGCAGCACCGGGCACACCTCGGCGCACAGCACGCAATAGACGCAGGCCTCGGTACGGGTGTCGGCGGGGCGCTCGTCCTCGTAATCGAAGACGTCCACCGGGCAGATCGTCAGGCAGGAGGCGCAGCCGATGCACTTGCCCGTATCCACGATCTCGCGCATCAGGAAGTCGACGGCGCGAAACCCGCCCCGGTTCAGCTCGGTGCGCCAGGCGTAGGGCCATTCGTGGGGGTCGGCACCCTCGTCGAGCAGCTTGTGATATCGCTCTTGCACCCGCCGGACCACGGGATCTGGGGATGGAGCGCCGGGTCGGGGACGGGCGGAGACGGGATGCGTCATGCGGGGAGGCTACGACGGATTGTCATCATGGCCGCGTCTTCGTCACATCTCGAGCACGTACTCGGCAGCTTCGGCGAGGGCGTGCGTGCCGCATTCTTGTTCGCCGACGAACAGGCACACCTCGCTCGGTGGCTCCACATGCTCGTCACGGAACCGAGCACAGCCGTCGCCGTCGGTGTACTCCGCGCTCCACGTCCGCGGCGCCGTCGGGTACCGGTATCGAGCGCCGACTTCTACAGACGGAACCGGGATCCCTTCGCCATCAACGACGTGGACGGCGAACGACACCATCGTGGTCAACATCGGCGCCTCCTTCGCGATCGGCAATGAGGCTCGCGGTCCATTCGCCATGGATATCAGAAACGCCCTTTCGCCGACACCGCCGAAAGGCCCTATTGCGCTGTGGGGAGGCCCCCCCTGCTCTCAGAGATTGGCGAGGGATTGGGCCAGATCCACGAGGCCGTCTTTCGACAGTCCCCCGGCGGTCCGGAAAACAACCCTGCCCTCGGCGTCCACGGCGGCCCAGAACGGGAAAGCGTTCAACCCGAAAGCGGTTGAAACCGCGTTGGCCTCGTTGTCGACGATCAAGGGTGCCGTCCATCCCTCGCGCTCCAACCACAAGTTGGGTGGGTAGTTCACACGGTTCTCCTGGGCGCCGGTGCTCACTGAAATGAAATCGACGTCGGCGAAGAACCCGTTCTCTTCGAAATAGGGCTGCAAGTCCGAGACCTCGGACTGGCAGGTCGGTCACCAGTGGGTGAGGAACAAGATGATCTTGGGTCG
>CAMYJM010000444.1 GCA_947258635.1 uncultured Acidimicrobiaceae bacterium | reverse complement strand
TGATCCGGTCGGGCCTCATCGCTTGAACCAGCTTCACGAGGTTCCGCAGCGAGATCTCACCCCGGCCGTCGAGGCCGGCCGGGCGAGCCTCGTAGTACGAAGAGTGCGGGCTCAGCGGCACGTGCAGCTCTCGCACCTCCTCGACGCAGCGCACGCAGTGGTTGGCAGGAGCCGAATCCAGAAGCGCGGCCAACATCGAGGTCTTGCCGGCCCCCGGGGGCCCCGACACGAGGATCGAGGTGTTGCTCTGCATGATCGCCCACAGAAACCCGGCCGCCTGGGGAGTCAGAGACCCCTTCTGGACCAGAAAGCCGAGGTTCTCGCGGCGTAGGGCGTAGCGCCGGATCGTCGCCGAGATCCGGTCGGAGATGGGCGGGATCACCGCGGTGAGCCGGGCGCTGTCGTCGAGCACTCGGGCCTGGACGATCGGGCTCGACGTGTCGAGATGCCGATCGGTCGCTGCCAGAAGCCGGGAGACGACCTGGGCGTTCTCCTCCTCGCTCGTCGGGGTTGTCATGGATTGGAGGCGGCCGTCCCCGTCGATGTATGTGACTCGATCGCCCTCGATGAATATCTCCTCGATCTCGGGCCGCTCGAACAACTCGGTGAGAGCACCGAACCGAGTGATCGAACGCAGGACGCGGCGCACCATTTCGGCAGGATCTCGCAAGGCGCGTAGTCCGGTCGCGCCCTGATGGGCCCGCGCCTGGTACTCGTCGACTGCGCTGGAAACCACGCCGCCGATGCGTACCACGTCATGGTTGGGATCGAGCTTCTCGACATCGATGCGCTCGAGCGATCGCTGCCGGATCGTCTCATATGCGTTCGGTAGCGGCGTGGTCGTCACTCCGTGACCTCCCCAAAGGCGGGCACCAACCCGGCGAGCTTGGTGACTGCTTTGACGAAGGGGCCCCGTGGCACCAACCGACCTTCCCAGGATGCACGGGGCACTCGCTTGTCGAATGGCGCCACGGTGATTGACTGCGGAGTGACCGAGCGGCGCAACTCGACCTCGACCTCCGAGACGGCGAAGGAGCCGCGCGGGTGCTGATTGAGAACGATGTGCAGCGGCTTGGCGGCTACGAGCGATCGGCCGTCCGCCAACCAGTCGACGATTCGGGTGACACCGATCGGTGTCGTGGTGCCGACGAGAACGACCACGTCCGCCAGGCTGAGTGTCGCCCGCGTAACGCTGAACCGTGCCGGGCCGCCGGTTTCGGGGAGATCCTCGAGACGAGGCCCGACGTTGGCTACGACGTAGGGGTGGCTCGATGTGAGCTCCGCTAGAACCTCAGCGACCTCGCCCGAACGAAGCTCGAACCAATCTCGAGGATTCGGCAGCCCGCTGAGAACGCTGATTCCGGCGGCAGGCATGGGACGCAGGGTCCGGGTGAGGGCGCCCGTCCCATGGTGGACAGTGTCCACGGCCGTGCGGATATTCGGGTGCAGAGCCAAACCGAGCCGCTGCGCGACGCTGGGAGCCTGCTCGTCCGCATCGACCAGCACGGTGGCCCGACCGCGCAGACGCAACACCGCAGCGAGCTGGATGGCAACTTCGGTCGCGCCGGCGCCTCCCGTGGCGGCGGCCACGGCGATCACGTATCCGCGCCGCCGGCGCCGGCTCCCGGAATCGGCATCCACCGTCCCCGGGACATTCGGATCGGCGATGACGGCGTCCAGCAGCCCGCGCAATTCCGGGTCGTCGATCATCATCGGCCCGGCAACGCGGGCAATAGCGTCCACGAACTCGGAGGGGGGTGTCGTATCGGCCATCGCCTCGTCCACGCCCAGATCGAGAAGGCGCTGTTTGCCGGTACCGACGGGGTCGGCGGCGTCGTAGACACCGATCACACGGATCCCGCTCCGCTGCAGATTGTTGACCAGGCGAGTCGACAGGAAAGAGGTGACATCGTCAACCAGCAGCACGTCGTAGTTCTCACCGGTGGCGTCCTCGGGAGACATCACGTAGCCGCGCACGATGGCGCCGCCGTGGTCCATCAGGAAGAAGTGGAGCTCTTGGGCCCAGCCTCGAATCGAGTGAGCGAGCATCACCGCGGGTTCCCGCATACCCCCGCTCCCCCTAGCCACATGCTTCCGGCGGCGCCATCAACTCGAGCGGAGTCGCCCCGGTCGACCGCACTATGTCGATGCTGAAGTTCGTCACGCCACAGGCCAGCCGCAAGCTGAGGACCGGATCAACCGCAATTGTGACGGTGTAGTCGCCGCTGGCGAAGCCACCGGTCGTGGCATCGGCGACCGCCAGTACCTCAGCGCTCGTCATGACGTGCCAGCTCACGCCGTCTCCGCTGGCGATGACGTCGACGAGATCACCTTGTTGCAGCGATCCGGCAACCGCCCGGGTCGGCGATATGGGGATCGACATCGATCTCATCTCGGAGCGGAACCCGGCCGCGGTGAAGTCCGACGGTTGCAGCAGGGTGCCGGCGCCCAGCCCGCGGGTGGTCACCTGTCCCTCAGTGATGACCTCGTTCACCTGATCTGATGTCAGTACCGCGCCGGCCAGGCCGTCTCCGGAGATCTCCACGAGATCCACATCGGTGGCGTCGATCGTTGCACCGGCCGGAATGTCGGTGGCGGCCTTGGCGATGAAGCTCGTCACCGACGAGTCGCGCAGCACCACGAGCACCAGCAGGAACGCCAGCAGACCGGCGAGCACCATCAGCAGATGACCCAATG
>CAMYJM010000443.1 GCA_947258635.1 uncultured Acidimicrobiaceae bacterium | reverse complement strand
GGTCCGGCCCGGCAGGGTCGCGGGCGTTTCGATCGAACGCGTCGAGGCCGAGCTGTTGTCGTGGTGGCGTCGGTGCGTCATCCCCGTGTCCTCTGTTGGTGATCAGCGTACGATCGATCGCCGGAGCGGGAATCCCCCAAAACGGGTCAATAAAGGGGGAATCTCACGGGTTGGCCGCGGCCGGCCTGCCCCAGAAAGGGGGAGAAATGGGGGAGATGGCGAAGGGGCGCCCACGTCAGGCCTCCAAACGGCCTCTCGACCGGGCGCGGGTCGCCGTGATCGTGGCACCGGCCAGGACGATGGCCGAGGCGTAGTACACCCAGAGCATCAGCACCAGGATGCTGCCGGCGGCGTCGTAGAGACCGGCCACCTCGCTGCTGCCGATGAAGAACCCGATCAGATATTCGCCGAGGGTGTAGCACCCCGCGGTCAACAGGGCGCCGAACCAGACGTCTCTCCAGCTCAGCTTCACGTCCGGTAGATACCGGAACAGCATCCCGAGCACCACGGTGGTGGCGCCCAGGTCCAGGAGAATAGAGTCGACGATCCCCAGCCAGGTGGGCAGCTCCCCGAGCCACCGCGCCAGGAAAGCATCGATCGCGGTGATCAGCGCGTCTATCGCCAGCGAGACCGACAGAATGAAGGAAAGAGTGACCAGCATGGCGGAGGAGACCAGGCGGCCACGCACCACCTGCCAGACGCTCGAGCCCGGCGACTCGGCGGCCGGCGCGTCGAAGATCCGGTTCAGCGCCTTCTGCAGGGTGATCAGGACGGTCGAGGCGGTGACCAACATCGCACCGGCGGCCACCGCGCTCGCCCACCAGGTCGGCTCCTGGACGTCGAGCCCCTCGATGGTGGCCATCACCTGCCGGGTCCCTTCCTCGCCGACCATCGCCCCGATCTCGGAAAAGATCGCCTCCCTGACCGCGGCCTCCTGGTACAGGCGGCCCGCGGTCCACAGGATGATGAGCAGCATGGGTGGCAGGGAGAACACCATGTAGAAGGCCAGCGCCGCCGACCACGTGGGCACGTCCTTGTCCGTGAATCTGGCGGCGGACGCCTTCAGGACGTTCCAATAGAAACGCAGCGGATGGTCGTCGGGGCCCATGGAACGCTCCTATCCAGTCCTATTCGAACCAGCCGGTTCGGCGGAAGAAGAGATACATCCCGGCACCGGTCAAGGCCATGAATCCGAGCGCGATCGGATAGGCGTACGGCAGCTCGAGCTCCGGCATCACCTTGAAGTTCATGCCCCAGAGTCCGGTCAGCATGGTGACCGGCATGAAGATGGTCGACAGGATGGTGAGCATGTTGAGCCGGCGGTTGGTCTTCTCCTGCGCGTGCATCTGGAGTCCGGAATGGAGGGCGCCGGCGCGTTGATCCAGCCAGTCCACGGAGGCGTCGGCCGCCTCCAGATTGATCACGGCGCATTGCATGTACTCCCGCGCACCGGCAAATCGAAGGGACGGTCTGTCGGCCGTCGAAACCGCCCTCAGGATCGGCAGCTGGTCGCCGAGCACCGCGCCGAGGGCCAGCACCGCGGAGCGCAGCCCGCGCACCTCCTCCACCCCGACCGACTCGGGCTCTCGATCCATCCGTTCCTCCAGGGACAGAGCGGATTCCCTCAGCTCCGCGGTCCGTCGCAGGCAGTCCAGCGATTCATCCATCAGCACGGCGGACACGAGTCCGGCGATGCTCCGGGCGTGGAGCCATGAATCCGACGCTCCGAGCGCTGCGGCCCGGTCCGGGTTGGCAAACGGCCGGCAGCGCACGGTGAGCAGGAGATTCTCCCGGCAGAGAAACGCGACATAGTCCACTTCAGCCGGTCCCTCGGAGGCCGACAGGGACGGGATCACCAGCAGAGTCTCTTCCTTGAGAGGGTAGAAACCGGGTCGATCCCGCGCTTCGAGACACAGCTGTCGGGCCAGGCCGGCGACTTCCAGCCGGTCGAGCCACTCTCCGACCTCGGCGCGATCCACCGCCAGCAGATCCAGCCATATCCTCGCGTCCGGGTTGCGGCTCGCCGCCACGGCTCGTTCGGGGGCGAGGGGCGCCAGCCGCAGGGATTCCTCGATCTGGAAGCAGTCGATGGGCATGTTCCGGCCTCCTCTCCTCGGCTTATCGGCCCGGGTGAAACTGTTGCTCGGCGACGGCCTTCAGGACCTGTGCTCGCGCGATCGGGTCCAGGGACTCGAGCTCGGCCAGGATGTTTCTTTCTGTTGCCTCGAGGTGCGTCTGACGCCGCTTCAGGAGAATCGCGACGCCGGCGCCGACCAGTCCGGCGGGGAGCGCCCAGTCGACGAGGGTGCGGCGCCCCCGAAGGAGGGTAATGAGGGAGCCCACGACGCCTCCTCCGACGAGCAGCCAGGCGATGTCGTCTTCGGCGAGGTCGCGCTGTGTGCGCCGGTCGGTGTCGGTGTCGGTTTGCCGGGTGTCGTCGTGCTCGATCTCGGTCATGAGCTTCTCCTCCGTGGGCGTTTGTCCTTCAGGCGATGGCCGGCTCATTCGTCGCGCTCCTCGATCGAGGGTCCGCGCGCCGCGGGGCGTGGGGCGAGGCGCGAGGCCAGGGCGCGATAGGCGAGCGCCGCCAGGAGAATCGCGCCCACCAGCTGGAGCAGCCGCCAGGCGACGTGGTCGGCCAGGCTGCGGCCCTCGCCGGCCGCGGCCTCGACCGCGGCCTCGACGTTGCCCAGGGGCGTACC
>CAMYJM010000442.1 GCA_947258635.1 uncultured Acidimicrobiaceae bacterium | reverse complement strand
CAGGCCCAGCAGAAGCAGTGGCAGCAGCAGAGTCTCGAGATGGCTCACCAGACTGGCGACGAATCCGCCTCGGCTCTCGGCGCCGGGCGTGACCGCCGCCGGCGGGGCTGCCCATTGCGGGCCGGCAACCAGATCATTCTCAGGAGCACCCGATGGGACCGCTGGTTGGCTGGTTGGCGGCGTGGCCGCGCCACCGCCGATCGCCGGAGACACCCTCACCGTCACCGCAGCTTCCGCCGCCTCTCCCGCCGGATCGAAGACCCGGTAGGCGAAGGTGTCGTCACCGGAGAACCCGTCAGGCGCCGTGTACTCGAGAATTCCGTCGCTTATCGCGACCGAGCCGTGCACCGGACTGTTCACAGTACCGAGAACGAGAGCATCCCCATCGATGTCGGTGTCATTGGCCAACACGTCGATCGCAACCGGTTGGGGGCCGCGGGCTGTTGCGATGTCGTCATTGGCGACGGGGGCGTCGTTCACGGCGATCACCGTGATCGTTATGACGCCCGTGGCCTCGCCGCTCGGCGTGGCCACGGTATAGGTCAGCTCGGCTTCGCCGTTCCAGTCCGGGTTCGGCGTGAAGACCACGGCGGAACCGTCGATCCGGGTCGCTGCAACCGGCGTCGCCTGGACCGACAACAGCTGGAGCGTGCCCCCGCCGGGATCGGCGTCGTTGAGGAGGGGGTAGGCCACGACGACGGTATCTTCGTCGACCTCGATGTGGTCCGGCTCAGTCACGGGTCCGCTGCTCTGGGCGGATGCCCCGGCGACGCCGAGCACGGCCAACGCAAGAGCTCCCAAGAGCGTACCGAGTGATCTGGCGACCATTATTCAGCCTGCGGCCCGGGACACCGACACCATGGCGGCCTCGGCGTCCGACGGTTCGGGCGCCGTCGCCACCACCGCGTTCGGCAGCCTCATACCAAACCGGGTCAGGCCGTCCTCGCGCTGGTGGAAGGCGGTCCCGCCCATGCCGATGGCGAGCGCCATGACTATCGACAAACCAAGGCCGACGCTTTGGGGGCCCTCGCCGGAGTGGGTGAACCGCGTGAACAGCTTGTCTTCAACGGCCCCCGGCACACCGTGGCCGTCGTCGATCACGAGCACGGTGTAGCTGTCGGAGTCGGCTTGGCCCTTGATCTCGATGTTCGGACCACCGTACTTGAGGGCGTTCACCACCAGATTGCGGACCATCTGACGAAAGCGGCGCCGGTCGGCGTTCACGACACCTTCGTCCATCGCCAGATAGACGGAGGCACCACGATGGTTGAGCGAGTCGAGCAGCGAGCGGACTTCCTCGCGAACCTGCACCGGCTCGATGGCGTATTCGAGCGCACCGGCTTCGAGCCGGGAAGTCGTCAGCAGGTCCTCGACCACGCCCGACATGTCATCCAGTTCGCCGACGAGCAAGGCATGCAGGTCCGCCATCCGCGGTTGGTCCATCAGCGCTTCGTCCGCGGCAAGCATCTGGGCGATTGCCCGGACTCCGGTGAGCGGCTTGCGGAGCTCCTGCGACACGGTCATCAGGAACCGCTCACGGGATTGCAGCGCGGCCCGCTCGGCTTCGAGGGCCACTTCGAGCTCATGCTGGCGACGGCGGCGGCGGTCGAGCACGAAGTAGGTGGCGATCACGGCGGCGGGAATTACGAAGACGGCGAGGAACCCGGCGACGGCCGACGCCAGCGAGTCGGAGCGCTGGCCGCGACTCACGGCTGCTATCTGCTCGCTACGGATGGTTGTCAGCTCACTCATGAGCTTCTCATAGGCTGCATCGAACCCCGCGGTGGCGATAGGGGCCCGGGCACCGAATCCGTCGATCGCTTCCGCTCCGGCGGTCGTGAAGTCGGCGAACGCCACGACGAGCTGGGAGGACGACGTTCCCCCGGCCACCAACCGCCCATGCGAGGCGACCGCATCGTTGATGGCGACCGCGGCGCGCTCGGCTGCTGCGTCGATCGTGCTTTCGTCCACGGCGACGCCCTGCGCCAGCAGGGAGGTCTGATAGGCGGCGAGCTCCACCTGGCCGCGCGCCACGATGGCAGCCTGGATAGTCTCGTGGGCCGCGTGGAGCGTTTCTGTATGCGAAGCAACGTCCCGGCCGCTCGCCGATATCGAGTAGACGATGCCTACCAGCAGGGCCAGAGCCAGGCCGGCCGCCAAGGCGAGGGCAAATCCGTTCTCCCTGAGTTTTGCCATCGAAGGTGTATCGGCCGACCGCAGCCCCCGGTTGAGGCTTTGCGTTTGTTGTGCCTAAACCGCTGAAATAGCGCGATCCAAGCACAACGAACGCGGGGTTAGGATCGCACGATGGCTGCATACGACGTTGTGATCGTGGGGGGCGGGGCGATGGGATCGGCGGCCGCCTACTACCTACGGACACTCGCCGAAGATGTTTCCGTCGCCGTCGTCGAGAAGGACCCGACGTACGAGTTCTGCTCGACCCTCCGCTCCGACGGCAACCTCCGCATCCAGTTCAATCTCGAAGAGAACATCCGGATGTCGCAGTACACATTGGAGCTGCTCGAGACCTTCGCCGATGACATGGAGGTCGGCGGCTGGCGGCCCGAGCCGGCACCCAAGCGGCAGGGCAACCTCTTCCTGGCAGGCGACGACGAGGCCCGCGCCCACGCCGAGGCCGGCATGGCGACCCAGCAAGCCCTCGACTGTGACGTGGAGTGGCTGGATGCGGCCGCCATCGCCCAG
>CAMYJM010000441.1 GCA_947258635.1 uncultured Acidimicrobiaceae bacterium | reverse complement strand
GGGGGCAACGACGTCATCCGTGGACTCGGCGGTAACGATCTCATCTGCGGTGGTGCCGGCGCCGACTACATCGACGGAGGGCCGGGCCACGACTTCATTCTCGGCGATGACGGCGACGACACGCTCAAGGGCCAGGATGGCCGGGATGCGATCACCGGAGGTTTGGGGGACGACGTGATATACGGCGGTTCCGGTCGCGACGTGATCCTGGGACATAAGGGCGACGACAGGATCCAAGGCAATACGGGCGACGATCTCATATAGGGCAACCTCGGCTCCGCAGATGTCGCCAATGGCGGTGCCGACCAGGACTCGTGCAATGCCGAGAGCGAGACTTGGTGTGACGGTCCGGCAGGACCCTGGCGGCTCAAACCATCGGGCATAGGCAACATCGGTTTCGGGACGAGAACCGACATTGCCATCGCCGAGTTCTCCCGCCTCGGTGCTCCGGACGAGAACTCCGGCTGGATCAGCAGCTCGGGCCGGTACGGCAACTGCCCCAACGCGCAGGTGCGCATGGTGCGCTGGGGCAACCTGCGCACCTTCTATACCCGCAGCGGCACGGGCAAGGGCACCTTCTTCACATGGGACGTCATCGGCTCCGGCAAAGACATGCGGCTGGAAGACCCGACCGGACTCCGCTTCGGTGACACGCGTGCCCAGCTCCGCCTTCGGTACAGCGCGCTTTCGATCCAGTCCGGATCCTGGGACTTCTACACACAGAACAATCCGACCGGCATCTCCGGCACTTTGTCGGACGGAACCTACGGAGCCACCATCAGCCACCTCCAAGGCGGCGTCGGTTGCGGGGCGTGAGGGAGGGGCTTGTCTGATGGATGTGGCACGTGTAGGTTTGCAGCGCCGGCGGTGGATGTGGCGGGTGCTGCTCTCGGTCTTTGTAGTTCTGGCGGCGTTGCTGCCCGGACTGTCTCCAAGAGGCGATGAGCCGTCGGCGAACGCGGCGAGCGCGAGTAGTTTGGCGGCGCCTCTCCCCTCTCCAATTGTGGCCGTGTACGCCCGGCAGTTGCGCGACGGGGATATCTTCTTCAACAGGCAGCGTGACCTTGAGCTGATATCGCGAGCCTTCAACACGGTCGTTGTTGGAACGGGAAGGTGGCAGTTCGGCGATACGTCGGTAGTGCGAGCCGTGCGAGATGCGGGGATGGCCCCAATCCTGATCTTCGACTGGTCTCAGCGCTGGGTCCAGGGTGAGGATATCAGCCGAGACGTTGATCGGATCATCGCCACCACGAAGGCGAACCCGGGGATGATCGCTGGTATCGACGTGGCCGACGAGCTCAACTATGAATCGAACCGAAACAACACGCCGCTGACGCCAAACCAGATGGTCGGTTACCTCGCGGCGACCGCGGGACGGTTCCAAACGGAGTTGCCGGGCGTGCCGATCTTTGCGGATATCATCAACATGCAGCTTTCCTGTGGGCTCCCCCAACAGGGTTCCTGCGAGATATCTAAGCGCGCCTGTTGGCCGACTTGTCAGTATGAGACGAACAATGTGATGGTGCGGCTGGCTGAGAGCGGTTATCTCGACGGTTTCTTCCTCAACTATCCGAACTGGTTCTTCCGGTCCGACGTTGGTGAGGCCGCCATGGAGCGAGCTCGGGCGCTGCTGCCGGAACCTTTCATCCTGATTGCCCGTACCGATGCGCTCGCTTTTCCCGAACAGAGGTACCCGGGGACAGCCAGTCATGCGACCAATCAGGTAGAAGCCTGGCGGATTGCCCCGCTTCGCGGCAGCGGCGATGGTGCTGTGCTGTGGGTCTGGCGCAAACCTGACGACGCCGGCAGATTGAGGACTTTGCTCGACAAGGACGGGACCGGTAACCCGCTGTGGACAAGACTAGTCAACGCCGCGGGATCAACACCTCCCCCAACGACAACCACCCGACCGCCAACAACGACCCGACCGCCGACAACAACCACCACCCGGCCGCCGACAACAACCACCACACCTCCGCCGCCGGGCGGCGCCAAGTGCTATGGGAAGCCGGCCACAATTGTCGGCGATAACGGCAACAACGTGCTGCGAGGTACGGCGGGCGACGACGTCATCCAGGGCGGGGGGGGCAACGACGTCATCCGCGGGCTGGGAGGTAACGATCTCATCTGCGGTGGTGCCGGCGCCGACTACATCGAAGGAGGGCCCGGTCACGACTTCATTCTCGGCGATGCCGGCAACGACACGCTCAAGGGCCAGGATGGCCGGGATGCCATCACCGGTGGTTTCGGAAACGACGTCATATCCGGGGGTTCCGGTCGCGACGTGATCGTGGGAGATGAAGGCAACGACACGATGTGGGGCGGTGCCGGTGACGATTACGTGTTCGGCAACCTCGGGGCCGCAGACATTGCCAGGGGCGGCTCCAAACGCGATTGGTGCGACGCCGAAACCCGGGTCTCCTGTCGGCCTCCCAAGAAGCACTGGCAGCTCAATATGTCGCGCATCGGAAGCGTCTGGTTCGGGGCCCGAACTGATGTCGCGATTGCTGAGTTCTCCCGTCTTGGCCCCCCCGACGAGAACTCGGGCTGGATCAACAGCTCGGGCCGTTACGGCAACTGTCCCACCGCGCAGGTGCGCATGGTGCGCTGGGGCAACCTGCGCACCTTCTACACCCGCAACGGCACGGGCAAGGGCACCTTCTTCACATGGGACGTCATCGGCTCCGGCAAAGACATGCGGCTG
>CAMYJM010000440.1 GCA_947258635.1 uncultured Acidimicrobiaceae bacterium | reverse complement strand
ATGATGCGGCTCGCCACGAGGGAGGCGGCCACCTCCGCCGGTGAGCGAGTTTGTGGCGCCAGAGCTACGGTCGGACAGCGATGCAGCCCGGGGGCGTAGTCCGTCGTGTCCGGTCCCAGGATGCGAACCCGCGAATCGTCCCTCAGCCTCGCCAGCATCGGCTCGAGAAGGGCGGTCTCGTGGCGACGCCACAGCGCTGATACGAAGTCGGTCGCTTCCCGCAGGGTCCGGGCTTGCTGTGAGTGGTGGGTCGCAAGCTCCTCCACGTAATCCAGCACCGCGCCGGCCGCGGCAAACAGGCCGTGATCCGGACAGGCCGGAGTTAGCCGCTTGCCCGGTACCGCCGCGTTGAAGAAGTGGCCCTGGTTGGGCAGCTCATCGATCCATCCGTTACGGACCACCATGAGTCCCTGGTGCACCGAGTACGTCTTGTAGAGGCTGAAGAGGTAGACGTCGGGGTTGAGCGGCGGCAGATGGGGAAAGGTGTGCGGAGCGTAGGAGACTGCATCGACGATTACCCGGGCTCCGGCCTCGTGGGCCATTGCCGTCAGATGTTGCACGTCGTTCTCCTGGCCGACGATGTTGGAGGCGTGGGGAAAGGTCACCACCTTCGTTCGTGGGCCCAGCAGCGCACCGAGGCCCTCCGGGTCGAGCAGCCCGGTGTCAGGATCGACCTGCCACTCGAGCGTCGTGGCGCCGGCGCCCTGGGCGGCTCGCCGGATCGCGCCGGTATTGGCCTCGTGGTCCTGGTTGGTGACGACCACTTCGTCGCCCGGCGCCAGCGTCGCGCCGATGGCCTGCGCCAGAACGTAGGTGTTCATCGACGTCGAGGGCCCGAAGTGGACCTCCTCCGAATTCACCCCGAGTGCCTGCGCCCACCGTCGCTGGGAGCGATCCATCATCTCGCCGGCCGTCGCCGACGCCGGATACACCCCATAGGGTTGCACCTTGGTTTCGGTGTAGTAGCGCGTGAGCGCGTCGATGGTGTGTCCGCAGGAATAGGATCCCCCGGCGTTCTCGAAGAAGCTCCAGTCGGCGAGCAGTCCGGTGCTGAACGCAGGAAACCGCGAACGGACGAAGTCGATGTCGAGGTCGACGGTGGTCGGCGGGGCAGCTTGATCCACTAGATCCACACTTCCCCGGCAGCAGTGGCCGCATCTCCCGTGTTCAGAGTGCTCGCCGGCTCGATCAGGACCAGCTCACATTCGTCCGCCACCACCGGCCGATGCTCGACCCCGGCCGGCACGACGTAAAGGTCGCCGGCGGCCAGCTTCACCGAGGGCCGATCCCGCATCTGGATGTTCACCGAACCGCGATGAACGAGAAACACCTCATCGGTCTCCTCATGGGTGTGCCAGACGAATTCACCCTTCCCGCGGGCCAGCTTGACGTGGAGCCCATTGAATTCCGCCACGATTCGCGGTGACCACAGATCGCGGACCCCGTCGAACTTCGCTGGCACACTGACCACATCTCGAGGTGCCGCCACGAACCTACCTCCTCTGTCAGACACCGAACCTAACAAGGTCGCACTCCCGCTTCCACAACGGATAGCGGCACGACTAGAGTGGCGGGATGGCTGGTGTAACACTCAAAGGCGTGACCAAAGAATACGACAACGGCTTCATGGCCGTTGCCGACCTAGACCTCGACATCGAGGACGGCGAGTTCCTCGTCATGGTCGGGCCCTCCGGTTGTGGCAAGTCCACGACGCTGCGCATGATCGCGGGCCTCGAGGACATCTCGGAGGGCGAGCTCAAGATCGGGGATCGTGTCGTCAACGACGTGCACCCCAAAGACCGCGACATCGCGATGGTCTTCCAGAACTATGCCCTCTACCCGCATATGACGGTTGCCGACAACATCGGCTTTGCGCTCAAGCTCGCCAAGTTGCCCAAGGCAGATATCACCCAACGAGTCGGAGAAGCCGCCCGGCTCCTGGAGCTCACTGAGCAGCTCGGAAAAAAACCAGGCCAGCTCTCCGGCGGCCAGCGCCAGCGGGTGGCGATGGGGCGCGCCATTGTGCGTCAGCCTCAGGTCTTCCTGCTCGATGAGCCGCTGTCGAACCTGGATGCCAAGCTCCGAGTGCAGATGCGAGCCGAGATCACCGACCTGCAGCGCAACGTAGGGGTGACGACCTTCTACGTGACGCATGACCAGGTCGAAGCGATGACCATGGCCGATCGGGTCGCCGTTATCAACGCCGGTATCCTCCAGCAGGTCGCCGCCCCGCAGACACTATTCGACGAGCCGGACAACCTCTTTGTCGCCGCCTTCATCGGCTCGCCTTCGATGAACCTCATGGAGGGCGTTATTACCGCAACGAATGGCGATCATAGCCTGCAACTCGGCAGCCAGAGTTTGGAATTGCCGCCGTCAGTCATGAGCTCACGGCCGGCGCTACGGGACCACATCGGCAAAACCGTCGTCGCCGGCATCCGCCCCAAAGACTTCGAGGATGCGGCGATCGAGCCGGGTCACCCTGCGGGACAACGACTTCGGGCCAAGATCGAGAACATCGAGGCGCTCGGCTA
Source organism: uncultured Acidimicrobiaceae bacterium (assembly GCA_947258635.1). Lineage (GTDB taxonomy): Bacteria > Actinomycetota > Acidimicrobiia > Spongiisociales > UBA5794 > JAHEJX01. Next base: position 175 of record CAMYJM010000440.1, on the reverse strand, counting down.
TGAGCGCATCGTCTACTTCGGTCTCGATGCCAAGCAGGTGATCCAGGAAGACGCAATGGACCTCAAAGAGGACGCCGAAGTGCTCCAAAAAGCCGAAGGCTCGCGAGTAGCAGGCCGCTTCGACCCGGCGTCGGCAGTTCGAGCAGGAGAAGAAGTGGAGATCGCCGTCTCGGCG
>CAMYJM010000439.1 GCA_947258635.1 uncultured Acidimicrobiaceae bacterium | reverse complement strand
GAGACGCGTGACGTCGTCGTCGCCCGCCGCGGAGCCATCCGGGACCACACGGCAGTGATCCGCAAGGCCAGGGTGCAGAGCGTGGCGGTGGCCGCCAACTGGTTTCAACGCCGCCACAACCTGGCCACACTGCGAATCCATGTGGCCCAACCTCTCGGCGCCGTTTCGATCCGCGACATGGACGCCACAGACGCCGCCGAGCTGGCGGCTCGTCTGGCCCAGCAGGGTCGGGAGATGCCTAACGAATGGCCAGGATCGACCGGCAGGCGTGGTGGGCGACCCGCGGGGTGACCGAGCCCATCAAGAATCTCTCGATGGCGCCTTTGCCTTTGTGGCCGAGGACGATGAGGTCGGCGGCTAACTCGGCGCCCGCGGCGAGGATGGCATCACTGACATCACCGGCCTCGATGAGGGCCGTCGTCACACTCCCGCCGCCGCGGCGGACCCGATCGGCGGCCGCCTCCAGCTCCGCCTTCTCGGACTCCTTCTTTCGCCGCCAGATCCAATCCAGCTCCTGGCGGATGTCCTGGCGGAACAGGCGCACCATGGGGAGGACGGTCAAGATCCGGATCGAAGCCGCGTCATCCAGGTCGAGAGATGCGCAGAAGTCAATGGCGGCGTCTGCCGGCTCCGACCCGTCGTAGCAGACCAGGAGGCGCCACGGATGGCCCGGCGCCGGAGGCTCCGGATGGTTCCCGGCGCACCCCTCTTCGGGTTTCCGAATGATCAACACCGAGTGTTCGGCCGACTGCAGTACCTGGTTCGAGACGCTGCCGAGGAGGAACCGTTTGAAGCCGGTCAGGCCGTGCGAACCGACGACTATCAGGTCCGCCTGGTCTTCCTCGGCAGCGGCCACGATCTCGGCGGCGGCATGGCCGCTGCGGATCTCCGTCGCGACGCCCCATCCGGCCTGTTCGAGCAAAGCGGCTTCCGATCTCAGGAGCTGTTCGACTTCCCTGCGGGTGCCGTCTCTCGATACTTCGTACTCGTCCTTCTCTTGTGGGGTCAACGCCTCGATCTCCCGATCGTGCAGGACGTTCCCGATCACCGAGATGATCTTGACTTCGGTACCCGAGGGAAACGGAAACTCGGCTGCGAACCGCACCGCCGCCGCGGCGGTGTCCGAACCGTCCGTTGCGAGCAGGACCTTCATCGCCCGCGCCGCCTTCTCACCCCGGTCCCCCGACGTTCAGCGCGTACTGCAGCGTCACGTACACAGCGTACACCCCGAGCAACCAGACCCCCTGCCAGCGCCGAAACGCCTCATCTGCCATGGAGATGAACACTCGGAAGGAGATCAGGATGATGAGCATCGCCGGGAAGTGGAAGAAGTAGAAGTTGTCGGGGATGGCCAGCGGCGCCGCCACGGCGGCCGCCCCGATCACGAAGAGGACGTTGAGCACGTCAGCCCCGACGATGTTGCCAACCGTGATCTCCGGGTGACCCTTGCGGATGGCTGCGATCGCCGTCATCAGCTCCGGCAGCGATGTCCCGAAGGCAACGAGCGTTGCCGCGATGACATCGTCGGGGACCCCGGCGCGGATCGCGATCTCTGAAGCGCTCGGAACCAGGACTCGCGCCCCGACCACGACCAGGGCCAGGCCGCCGACGATCATCGACCACGCCTGCGGTAGTCCCATCGGGGCCGCGGCTTCCACCTCATCGTCAAAGGTGAGCTGCCCACCCTGTTGCGCCCACCGGTAGGTGATGTAGAGATACCCGGCCAGCAGGACCAGGAAGAACAGCCCGACCCAGCGGCCCAGTATCGGTTCTTCCCCCGCCGTCGCCGTGATCAACGCGATCACGGCGATGGCGACCAGCAACGTTGCCGAGCCCACCTGGACCCATCCGGTGCGGTTGAGGATGAACCGGTTGACCGGAACGGCCACGAGCACGCACGTCATTCCGAAGATCAGCCCGGTGTCGGCGATTATCGAACCGACGCCGTTGCCCAGCGCCAGCCCGGGGTTGCCGAGAAATGCGGCCATCACGGACACAAACGCCTCGGGGAGGGTCGTGCCCAAGGAGACAACCGTGGCGCCGATGACGATCTTCGGGAGCCCGGTGCGCTCAGCGAGATCGACAACCCCGTCGATCATCCAGTCGGCGCCCTTGGAAAGCAACACGACCGCCACGACGATTATCAGCAGGAGTAGCAGGACGGACAGGTCCGCCACGAAATCCTGGAGCACCTCCTCGTCGGCGATCCATTTGATGATGCCGTTGTCCACCTGGTCGCTCCCTGATCCGGCGGGTTGGCGCGGCGGCTGCGATGGTACCCGGCTCGGCCGTGCCCTCCGCCACGCCCCGCGCCCGTTGCGGCCAACTAGCCTGGCGACCTCATGGCAAGTGGCAGCCGCGATCAGGCGCGCATACATCAGACGTGGATCAACTCGGATCGCCGCGTTCCCACGCGGTTCGTGCGTCCTTTCGTGCGGTTCACCGAGATCTCCGCAGCATCCGGCATCGTGTTGCTGGTGGCCGCCGTCGTGGCGCTGTTCTGGGCGAACGGGCCCTTCGGCGAGACCTACCAGACCTTCTGGGACACCCATGTCGAGCTGAGCATCGGCAGCTTCCACTTCAACGAGAGCCTCAAACACGTCGTCAACGACGGGTTGATGGCGATCTTCTTCTTCGTTGTCGGGCTCGAGATCAAGCGAGAGCTGGTGGTGGGGGATCTCAAGGACCGCAAGCAGGCGGCCTTACCGGCGATC
>CAMYJM010000438.1 GCA_947258635.1 uncultured Acidimicrobiaceae bacterium | reverse complement strand
CAGCACATCCCCGGCAACCTAGATTTGGCGTGAAGAAATGGGAAAAGAAGTATCAAAAGCGGAATTCAAGAAAGCATACATGCAATATCGCGGCGACAATCGGGCTGCTCGCCTGCTTCATGATCCTCTCGATCGTGGGCATTCGTGAATCCGCCAAGCTAGCGGTTGCGATCTTCTTGACATGCCGGCACACGGTCCTCCGGTGTTGGAAGAGGCGGTCGTTCCCTGTCCTAGGAGTAAACTGGCTTTCGATCGACTAGGGAGTTCGTCAAAGTGGCCATCGGAGCCGGACAAGAGGTACTGCACTACCGACTGATCGAAAAGATCGGTGAGGGCGGAATGGGCGTGGTTTGGAAGGCCGAGGACATTCGCCTGCAGCGGCATGTCGCGCTGAAATTCGTGCCCGAGGCAAGCTCGAAGGATGCGGACACCGTGGACCGTCACTTGCGCGAGGCGCGCGCCGCTTCAGCTCTCAATCACCCGAACATTTGCTCAATCTATGACATCGGTGAGTGGGAGGGACGTCGGTTCATCGTCATGGAGTTGCTGGAGGGTAGGTCGCTTCAAGAGCACATTGGCAGCCAAGCGATGGAGGTCGAGGCCGCGGTCGAGCTCGCGATCCAGATCGCCGACGCCCTCGCCGCCGCGCACGCGAAGGGAATCGTTCACCGCGACATCAAGCCTGCCAACATCTTCGTGGTCAAGGATGGTTCGAAGTCTCTTCGCGCCAAGATGCTGGACTTCGGTCTTGCCACGCTTGCGATCGGCTCGACGTCCGAGCCCGGGGCCGACGACGAGACTCAAACGGCACTGCTGATGACCACACCGGGGACTGTGATGGGCACGGTCTCTTACATGTCGCCCGAGCAGGCTCTGGGCAAGAATCTCGACCACCGCACGGACATCTTTTCGCTCGGTGTGGTGCTCTACGAGATGATCACCGCCCGTCGCGCGTTTGCGGGCAACACCTCGGCAGCCGTTTTCGACGCGATCCTCAACCAGGTGCCGACGGCACCGGTGACGCTCAATTCGCAGGTCCCCCCAGAACTCGAGCGCATCCTCAACAAGGTGCTGGAGAAAGATCCTGTCCTGCGCTACCAGAGTGCCGCCGGACTGCAGGCCGATCTGAAGAGGCTCGAGCGCGATGTCTCTGGCGCAACGGCTCAGCCGACACGTGCCCCGAGGAAGGCCACGCCGTCGTGGAGAATGTGGTTGGCAGCCGCCGGCGCCGCGCTCGCCGTCACCCTCGGGCTCTGGGCCTCGCGCCCCTGGGAATCCGGCGAAAAGCCGACTCCGCGCTCCACAAAACGGCTCACGTTCTCGGCCGGTCCCGAGTACTGGGGATACCTCTCGCCCGACTCGAGGTTCGTTGCGTACAGCCACACCAAGCACGGAACGATGGACATCTACATGCAGCCCCGGGAAGGTGGACAGACGTTGCGGCTCACCGAGGCTCTGGGCGACGAAATGTTGCCCCGGTGGTCCCGCGACGGAAACACGATCGCCTACGTTGCCGGAAACGGCACGCAGTGCGACATCTATCGCATACCGCCGACGGGGGGCACTCCGATCAAGCTCGTCGAGACCGGGATACCGTACCTGCAGTCGTTCTGGGACGCGACGTATGCGCTCGGCTCCATGGCCTGGTCGCCGGGCGACGAGCGCTTCGTATTCTCGCGCAGGCTCGATACCGGGGGCGTAGCTGTCTTCGAGGTCGATCTCGACACGAGGGAAGAGAGGCAAATCACCTTCCCGCCGGGCGGAGCGCACGATCTCAGCGCGAGCTATTCGTTCGGCGGTGAGCAGATCGTGTTCACCAGAGCGCAGAAGAGTGTTAACGGGTTGTGGCTCGTCCCGGCTGCGGGTGGCGAGGCGCGCGAACTCTTGGTGGACGAGTTCAACCACGACGAACCCGCCTTCCTGCCTGATGACCAGCGTGTCGTGTTCAGCTCGAATCGTTCGGGACCCGTCAACATTTGGGAGGTCCACCTGGACTCGGGTAGATTGAGCCAGTTGACTTTCGGTGGTGGAGCGGATCAGTTTTTCACTGTTTCGACCGACGGTTTGGTCGTCTATTCGCAGTACAGCCACCAGACCGATCTGTACACTCTTTCTCTGGAAAGCGCCGAGGCGCGGAGGCTGACCGCGTGGACGCAGCACAACTTCGTCGGGCGCTACTCACCCGACGGGGCCAAGATCGCGTATCAGTCGACGCGGACGGGTAATCCAGAGATCTGGGTCCTCGACCCGACGACGGGTGCCGAGGTCAACCTGTCCGGCGATCCGGCACAGGACCTGGCGCCGGCCTGGTCACCCGCAGGTGATGAGATCGTCTTCCTGTCGAGTCGAGCGGGGCCCATGAATCTCTGGGTCGCCAGGGCAGACGGAAGCGGCAAGCCCGAGCGCCTGTCCGACCAAGAGATTCCCATCCCCACCCAGGTGTGGGCCGTTGGCCTGAGCATTCGGTGGACACCGGACGGCGAGTCGATAGGCTACGTCGTACCCACCGAAGAAGGCGCGACACTCTGGTTGATCGATCGCGAAGGAGGTAGGGGTGCCCAGTTACTGTCGGGTGTCCTGCGCTTCGATTGGTACCTCGACCGGAACCGCATCGTCTACACGACGCTGGCCGCGAGCGGTCTGGAGCTGCGCGCGGCCAACTTGAAGACAAACGAGGACCGGCTGCTCTATTCGGGTCCCCACACTGAGATGATCGTGGC
>CAMYJM010000437.1 GCA_947258635.1 uncultured Acidimicrobiaceae bacterium | reverse complement strand
TGGGTCGACAGTGCCAGGAATAGCAGGAGACCGAGCCCTCCTGCGCCCATAATCGCGGCAATACCGAGCAGTGAGATCGCCAGCAGCAGCGATTGGTTGATGCCGGTCATGATCGCCGGCCGCGCCAGCGGCAGCTGCACGTCGAAGAGCACCCGCCACTCCGGCGCTCCGTAGGCCCGCGACGCCTCGACGACGTCTTCGGGCACTTGGCGGATGCCGAGGTTGGTCAGGCGGATGAGAGGGGGAACGGCGAAGATCATCGTGACCATCGTGGCCGACACCTCGCCAATGCCCCAGAAGAAGATGAACGGCAGCATGTAGACGAACGAGTGCACGACCTGCATGGCGTCGAGCACCGGGCGCACCACCTGCCAGACGCCGTCGACGCGGCCGGCGGCCACTCCGATCGGTATGCCGACGAGAACGCACAGCAGCACCGCAACACCGATGAAACCGATGGTGCGGGCCGTTTCCAGCCAGAAGGCGTTGCCGAGCAAGCCACACATCGTCAGCGCCAGAGTTACGAAAACGCCGACCTTGATGTTGCGCACCAACGCCGCCAGAAGACCCATGGCGAGAACAACCCACACCCATGAGATATTGGCCAGCGAGAAGGCGCGATCATCCACGAGGAAGCCGATCAGCGTCTCGAAGGGCCACTCGATGGCGCGCAGCACGCCTTTCAGGTTGACGGCGATCCAGTCGACGGACTGATCCATCCAATCGCCGAAGGGTATCCGCCACTCATCGAGGAGGAGGTTGTCGAAGAGCCCCTTGCCTTCGTCGACTTCGGTTGCTTGGGCCAAGAAGAACCTCATAGGAACACCTCTCGCTCGAATCCGTCGATGAGGCTTTCAACGCGGCCCATCTCCTCCATGATGGCTCTGGGGTCGAGATTGCCGAGCAGCTTGCCGTCGTCGTCGACGACGGCGATCGGCAGTCCCCGGCCCGCGGCGGCGTATGCCTCGTTGAGTGTCGTGTGCCGGGAGGTGCGGTCGAAATCAGTGCGGAGCGCGGCCGCGAGGTCGGTGGACCCCATCCCGCTGGCGCGCAGGCCGTCTCCTATCGTCAACATCCCCGTCGGCTTGCCTGCCGCGTCGACGACGAAGCGACCGGCACGATCGCCGAGCGCTTGGAGCGCATCGCTGAGTGACATATTGGGGTCGAGCGGATCAGGCGCCGTCATCACCTCGTGCACCTCGATAACTCGGCCCTGGTCGACATCCTGCACGAACTCGGCAACGTAGCCCGTCGCCGGCTGGGTGAGGATCTCCTCGGGCGTCCCGATCTGGACGACCGCACCGTCCTTCATGATGCACACCCGGTCTCCGATACGCAGCGCCTCGTTGAGATCGTGAGTGATGAACAGGATGGTCTTCTGCAGCTCCTGCTGGATCTCCATCATCTCGTCCTGCATCTGGCGACGGATCAAGGGATCGAGGGCAGAGAAAGCCTCGTCCATCAGGAGGATGTCCGGATCGGACGCCAGGGCCCGGGCCAGACCGACTCGCTGCTGCATGCCGCCGGACAGCTCCTGGGTGGCGTTATAGGCATACGGCTCGAGGCCGACCAGCGAGAGCGCCTTCAGCGCGGCCAGATCACGCTTCTCCTTGGCGACCCCCTGCACCTTGAGGCCGTACCCCGTGTTGTCGATCACGTTGCGGTGCGGGAATAGCGCGAAGTGCTGGAACACCATGCCCATCTTCTCGCGGCGGAAAGCCTGCAGGGCCATGCCGTCGAGGGTTTGCACATCGGTTCCGTCGACCCAGACGTGACCGAACGTGATGTCATGGAGTTTGTTTACGGTGCGGATCGCGGTCGACTTCCCTGAACCGGACAATCCCATGACAACGAAGATCTCTCCCTGCTTCACCGAGAAATTCACGTCATCGAGGCCGACAACGTGGCCGGAGCGGCGTTGCACCTCGTCCTTCCCGTAGCCGGCTTTGACCAGATCGAACGCCCGGCCCCTGGGTTGAGGGCCGAAGATCTTGTATACGTTCTCGAGTCGAATGATCTCTTCGCCTGAAGCCGCCATGTGTCTCCCTCGGGTAGCAACGAGTGCCTGAAGCGCGCTGCCGCGCTCTCAACCGTCTCGTTCTATTGCATAAACGTTGCTTCCTCTGGCGGTCGAAGATAACAGGCTGCTCCGGCCGATGCCCGAAAAGGAGTGCGAACCCGTCCCGCCAGGCGATTGTTTGCCGCAGGGCAGCACTCGCTCGATGGGTAGGCTCCGGCGGGCCTCCGGAAGGCGATCAGAGGAGTCATGAGCACCAAGCCGCGGCCCGATTCAGCAGGTGTCAGCGCATTACCGGCCACGCTGGTCCTGGGTATGGGAACCCTCATCACACACGGCTTTGGCCTGGCGCTGGTCCCCGCCATGCTGCCCCGAATCTCGGAGGACTTGGGTGTGGGGTACGGGGTGCTCGGCGCCACGGTCGCCACCGGCCTGGTGGCTTACGCGGTGGGTGCGCTCACCACGGGGAGACTGCTCGACCGGGTTCCCAATCGAACCGGTCTCCTGGCTTCCTATACGATCTCTGGTGCCGGCCTGCTGATCGCAGGTGCGGCCGAGTCGCCGGCCGGACTGACCATCGCCGTTGTGACCATGGGGTTCATTGCCCCGGTGTCCTGGGCGATGACGCTGCACGTGGCAGGCGCGACAACGGCCCCTGCCGCCCGCGGTGTGGTCATGGCAAGCGCCGGCGGTGGCGCCGCGCTTGG
>CAMYJM010000436.1 GCA_947258635.1 uncultured Acidimicrobiaceae bacterium | reverse complement strand
ACTCCACTCACGGACCCGGACGAAGTCGGCGGCCTTCTGGCATACCGTCATCGTTCGGCAGTAGAGATTTCCGAGAGTTTCGGTATCCACTTCTCCACTCACCGCACAGGCCATAGCTTCGTCGACCAGATCCATGCCCACTTCGACGTCGCCACGAGCGATGAAGATCTGGCCGCGGTCGTGGAGCGCGACCGTGCGAAGTTCCGAATCGTCGAAGCGATCCGCCACCGCGGCACACTGCTCGTTGAGCTCCAGCGCTCGATCGAATTCTCCCTTGGAAAGCTCCCCGACCGTTTGCCGGCGAAGCAGGTGGCCGTGCTCGATCGACGGCGGTGCGTCGCGCAAAAGACGCTCCGCCCGCCGCTGCCAGCCTCCGGCGACTCTCGCCGCATCCTTCTCCACGTAGAGTCGGGTCAGACTGAGAGCTACTCGGGCAGCGTCGACGTTCTGTCCCGTCTTGGCGTAGGCCGCGTAGGCACTCTCCAACGTCCGAGTCCATTCGTCCCACTTACTCAGCCACGACGCGCAGATACCGAGCCTCTCCATCTCCTCAGCAGAGAGGTCGCGCTGCTCTCCGCTCGAATGGAGCTCCGCGTACGCTGCATCCCAGTCCCCTCGCGCAAACGCGGCTGCGCCTGCCGACGCGACGGGGGTGGTCCGAGCACCAGACGTCGGAGCGGGAGTGAGAACCTCGAGGGCGCGCCGCAACTCGCCCGCGTCGAGGTAGCGCCTATCGGGAGTCTTCTCGAGACAACGGTCGATCACTGCCGTCACCGACTCCGGCAAGCCTGACAGAGGGCGCGGACTTTCGTGGACGATGTTGCCCATGGTCTCGGCGAAGAAGTCACCCCGAAACGGTCGAGCTCCGCCCAGGAGTTCGTAGAAAATGATCCCCAGTGAAAACACATCCGACCGATGATCGACTTCGCCGCCGGTAACCTGCTCCGGGGACATGTAAGCAACGGTGCCGAGAATGCTGCCAGGCGCGGTGATGTTTGCCTCCTCTAGGATCGTCTCTTCGTCGTCGCGCGGCGTCGGGAGACAGAGCTTCGCAAGGCCAAAGTCGAAAACCTTCAGGGACCCTTCCGAATCGACCATGATGTTGGCCGGCTTGAGATCGCGATGAGTGATGCCCACGGCGTGAGCACAGCTCACCGCATCGACGAGCGGGAGGGCGACCTCGAGAAACTCCTCCAGCGGGAAGCCGCCCGACGGAGTGATCTCCGAGAGGATCCTTCCATCGACCAGCTCCATTGTCAGAAACTGGACGCCGTCAGCCTCCTCGACCGAGTGAATCGTGACGATGTTCGGGTGCTTGAGGGCTGCGACCGCCCTCGCCTCTCGCTGGAATCGCTGCCGGCACTCCGGATCGCCGACCAGAGCGGGTGAGAGCACCTTGACCGCCACCTCACGGCCGAGCTTGGTGTCGGTGGCGCGGTAGACCTCCCCCATGCCACCTTCACCGAGCTTGGCGGTGATCTTGAAGTGGGAGAGGGTCCGGCCGATCATGGTGCGGAGCTCGTGCCAGCTCGGATGCGTTTCACCAGTTCAACGAGGTTTTTCTCGATGACAGACGGATGCATGAGATCGAAGTGGTGACTGTCGGGCTCGGTCTCGAACTCCGACTCGTCGAAATCAGGGCCAAGTACTTCATCATCAACGTGCGCCAGCATGAGGTTGCGAAGCGGGACTTGCTCGCTGTTGGTACTCGCAAAGACGACGCGTAAGGCAACGCCGGCCCGCCTTGCGTCCCGATACCAGCCAGCCAGGGGCGAAGCAGCGCCCTCTTTGAAGGGCGCCACGATATCTTCAGCATGACGACGGAGAGCCCCCACATCCGTCCGGAATTTGCGCACTACCTCGACGAAGTATGGATTCTGCACCAGCCACGCCTCGGCGGTCTCTATCTCGGCCATCAAGTCCTGGACCACACTAAATACCTCTCCGTCGGCATTGTCCGGGATGCGAGCCACTTGTGCCGTGAAGAAGCACGTCTCGAGGTTGATGTTGGGGCTGAGCGCGAGAACTCCGGCAACGACGTTGTGGTCCACACCTTCCTCGGAGATCAATCGCAGGGCCACATCGGCGCCGCTCGAGAAACCTGCCACGATGGTTGTTGCCGGCTGGATGCTCTTCTTCAAATCCTTCAAGAACAGCCGCAATATCGTCAAATGGTCGGAAATCGGCAGTGGGATCCGGCGATTCAACCCCTGCTCCATGCCGTAGAGAGTGACGGCGACCCCACGGTAGGGAGAGCTCTCGAGAACAGTCTCGAACGTCGAGTGCGCCTGGCCCAAGCCGGCTAGATACATCACGAGCACGTCGGAAGAGCGCTGATTGTCCAAGTACTCCAGATGGTCGCCGATAAGCGCCGGATCCAGATTCTCCCGCTGCAGATGGGAGCACACCTGCGTCGTCAAGGTCCAGGAGCCTTCGACTCCCTTCAGGCCCGGTGGTGGCCCAACCGCGGGGAGCGACTCCGGGGGATGTTCGCGGGCTTCGTTGAGCTCGAGCCTGGCGTCGCCGACGTGCTGCAACCGGCGGCTCAGATCGCGCTCGAGGCACCTTCGGAGGAGCCGGTGGAGGGCGGGATGAGTGGCCGCAGGAAGGTCTCCGAAGTCAGGTTCTTCTCTCAATACCGCGGCGAGCAGGTCGGAGGCGGTCTTGCCGCCGAAGAGAGGCCTACCGCAGAGCATCTCCCACAAGACGGTGCCGAAGGACCAGATGTCGGAACG
>CAMYJM010000435.1 GCA_947258635.1 uncultured Acidimicrobiaceae bacterium | reverse complement strand
TCTCGACGTCGTCGTCACCGAGATCGATGCCGACCTGGCGGCGGCGGCGCGGGGGCGGGTCGAGAAGTCGCTCGGCAGGGCGGTCGAGCGGGGCAAGCTGTGGGAGGCGGATCGGGACGCCACCCTCGGCCGGCTGGCGTTCGGGGCCGATTTGGGAGCCCTCCATGATCGCGACTTGGTTGTCGAAGCCGTTGTTGAGAACGAGGATCTCAAGAAGACCCTGTTTGCGCGAATCGATGAGGTCGTGGAGGCCGCCGATGCCATCCTGGCTTCGAATACGTCCTCGATTCCGATCACCCGGATTGCGCAGGCAACCTCACGGCCCGAGTCGGTTGTCGGGCTGCACTTCTTCAACCCGGCGACGGTGATGCGGTTGGTCGAGGTGGTGCGCAGCGTCGTCACCGCAGAGGACGTCGTCGAACGTGCCGCCGCCTTCGCCGCCGACCAACTGGGCAAGGTCGTGGTGCACGCCAAGGACCGGGCGGGGTTCGTCGTCAACAAGCTGCTCGTGCCCTACATCATCGATGCCATCGTCATGTACGAAGAAGGGTTCGCCTCCAAAGAGGACATCGATGCCGGGATGGTCAACGGCGCGGCGCACCCGATGGGGCCGCTGACGCTGGCGGACCTGATCGGGAACGACACGATGCTGTTTGTTGCCGAGTCGCTGTTCGAGGAGTTCCGTGAGGCGAGGTACGCCCCGCCACCTTTGCTCAAGCGGATGGTCGAAGCCGGCCTGCTCGGCCGCAAGACCGGCCGCGGTTTCTACGACTACTCGGACTAGGAGCTCACTCGAGCGGCGCCGTTGCTTTCGAGGACCCGGCTCAGCTGGTCCTTCTTCACCAGGCCCGACTGGCGCCAGCGCGGCGAGATGGTGTCCGACGCCGGTTTGTCGGCCTTGCCCTTGCGTCGGGCTTTCTTCGAAACCGACTTGTTGGATGTGCCGAGCAGCACGAATGTCGGGGTCGACCGCACGCCGAAGACCTGGGCGGCGCCGGGAACCTTGGTCACATCGACCTTGACGATGTGAGCACTCTCGCCGTACTCGCCGGCGAGCTCGTTGACGATGCCGTCCATTACCCGGCACTGGTTGCAGTTGGCCTGCATCAGGTCGAGGAGCACCGGCTTGCCGGACTCGAGCATCGGCTTCAGTTCGTCGAGCGACTCCAGCTTTGACGGCTTCGTTTTCCTGTTGAAGATCCCCATGCCGTTGTCCAACCGTGAGGTCACCGGGTTTATGCCCGCGGCTAGATCAGGATCAGGGCAATGGTCCCGAAGCCGACGCAGTAAATGCCGAACGGAGCCAGCCCGGCGCGTTCGATCAGACGGAGGAGTAGCGCAATGGCGGCGTAGCCCGCAAGAGCGGCGACCGCCATGCCGACCCAGGTTGCGGAGGTGACGCCGCGACCGTCGTTGGCGAGGTCGATGAACTCGAGAAGGCCGGCGCCGGCGATGGCGGGGATGCCGAGGAGAAAGGAGAAGCGAGCCGCCTCGGCGCGGTCGAAGCCGCGGGCGAGGCCCGTGGCGATCGTGGCGCCGGAGCGGGACACCCCCGGGATGAGTGCCAGAGCTTGGCCGAAGCCAAGTGTGGTCGCGTCCCAGTCGCTGGAATCGGGAATGGCGCGACGGCCGCGGGGGATCCACCTGGTCGCGAACAGCGCCAGCCCGGTGAGTATCAGAGCGATCGCTACGGCGGTCGGCCTCTCGTTGAGCCACTCGAAGCCGTTCTTGAAGGCAAACCCGAGCACGGCTGCCGGGATCGTGCCGATGATGAGAAGCCGCAGCAACCGTTTGCCCGGATCCGTGAGCCGCAGGACCTCGCCCACCTCGGCACGGAAGTAGACCAGCACGGCGGCGAGCGTGCCCAGGTGGAGCACAGCCGACGTGGCCAGGTCGGGGCCGTCGCGGCCCAGCACAGCCGGAACCAGCACCAGGTGCCCACTGGATGAGATCGGGAGGAATTCCGTGAGCCCCTGGATCAGACCCCACAACACGGCATCGAGCATCAGAGGAGCCTAGGCCTGTGTTTCTCTCCCCCTGTTTCACGACGTAATCGGGGAACGTTTGGGGGGAGTACGCCCGAGGAACGAGGGCGGGAGGGGGGTAGCGGAGGCGCGGGACCGGCGTCTTCCGCTAGCTGTGGCGATCGGGCCGTTTCCCGTCGTCGCCCCGTACGCCGCGTCGAGTAGGCCGCTAGTCCACCGAACAGCGCGGCCGGCTCAGGCAATCACGGCCTGATGAGGATGGTGGCGCGGTGTTCGGCGAGGGCGGCGGCGATGGGGGCGGCCTGGTCGGGCGGGAATGCGACCAGACCGGGGGAGCGGGACCCGAAGCCGCTGCCGGCCGGTGGGGTGACGACGATGCCGACGACCTGGAGGCTGGGTGCCCGCGTCGTGATCATGACGTCACTGCCGGCCGCCGCCGTCGCCGGCAGTTCGACCGCCACCGCCCACCAGTCCGCAGGCACGGTGCTCGCCGCCTCCAGCAATCCGCTCACGAGCGGTGTTCCGGCTATCAGCGGCTGCCGGGCCGTTCCGGAGAGGCCTCCATGTGGCGGCAGCACTCCGCGAGGGACATCGCGCCACTCGACGACGACCGGTTCGCCGGAGCCGACGGCTTGGGCCAGAAAGGGGTACTTCTCAGTGGGCGGGCCGGACAGATCCATGTAGGCGGCGACGGCGATGAGCGAGGCGGCGGCGAGCCATCTCCAATAGGGAGGCGGGGTGAGCCAGAGCATGTGGCG
>CAMYJM010000434.1 GCA_947258635.1 uncultured Acidimicrobiaceae bacterium | reverse complement strand
CCGCCTGGAATAGCGGGTGCCGGAAGGCGGTTTTCTCCAAGGGCGGGTCCGGTTGACTTGCCAACCCAGCGCCCATATCGTGTTCGGACGGGGCCACATCGGCCGATTGCACGACCGACGCCTCGACAGGAGCGCACCATGAGCCACGAAACCAGCGACGTCGAATCCCAGGAAACCCAGGCCACGGCCGCCCCCGGGCCGCAGGGGCCGATCGATCTAACCGACAAAGCGGTGCAGATGATCAAGATCACTCGCGAGCAGGAGAACCTCGACCCCGATTCGGGCCTGCGCGTCGCGGTTCGAGGCGGCGGCTGCAGCGGCTTCGAGTACTCCCTCGACTTCGAGCTGGATTCGCGCGACACCGACCACCTGCTCGAGTACGACGGCTTGACGGTGATGATCGACCCCGTCAGCGCCCGCTACCTCGATGGAACCGTGATCGACTACGTCCTCGGACCCGCCGGCTCGGGCTTCAAGTTCAACAACCCGAAGGCCAGCGGGACCTGCGGCTGCGGATCGTCCTTCTCGATGTGACCCCGCGGAATTCGCCCGCCGATCCGGACGAAGCCTGAGCAAAACGGCCGGCCCTCGAGCCGGCCGTTTTCGTTCAACGGCCGGCTAGGCCCGCAAAGGCCGCGATAGAGCCCGGCGGGTCCCGCGTTTTCTCTCGGGCTCCGATCAGCGACCCTCGCCCGGCTCCATCGCCATCCCATCGACGAACGGTAGCTCGACGACTTCCAACTCGGCCCCCGACCCGGTTCGCAGCCGCGTGCCCGGCGCGGCCCACTTTCGGTGCAGGATCGCCAGCCCGACGGCGCGTCCGTGGACGGGCGACCAGGCGGCGCTGGTCAGGCTTCCCGCGGGCTCGCCGTCTCGATCCGTCAGAGCGCCTGGCGACACCGGCGCCGCTCCGACAGAGGCCCGCAAACCACGAAGTGTGTGGTTGACCTTTCCCCGGTAGTGGATTCGGGCCACGACCTCCTGCCCGATATAGCAGCCCTTGGTGTAGCTCACGGCCCACTCTTCGAGACCGGTCTCCTGAGGAAAATGCTCCTCTCCGAAATCGACTCCGGCACGCGGGACACCGCGCTCGATGCGGATCACATCGAGGTCCCCTGCCGACGCTCGGACCGCCCCGGCTCGCTCGAGCTCCGCCGCCGGACCGGTCAGACCCGCGCCCGGCTGAGCCGCGTCCAGCCGCCAGGCCCGAACACCCAACCGCTTCTCTCCACGTAGCGTCACGGGACCGTCGCCGGCCTCGACCGCCTCCCGATCCCACTCGCGCGGCGGCTCACAGCCGGCAAAGACCACGCGCAGCACGGCGGCAGCGCCCGGGCCCGCCACCCAGAGACCCGACCCCGGCTCGAGAACCGCGATCTCCACCCGGTCGGCGACGATGTAGCGCCGCAGGTGGTCGGCGATCGGCTCCGCGGCACCGGCCGGCAGCTCCACCAGGACAAGATCCGACGCCGCCGTCACGACCACGTCGGCGAGCACCCTCCCTTTGGCGTTGAGCAGAAAGCCATAGGCGCCCTGCCCCGGTTCGAGCTCCTTCAAATCACAGGTGGTCTGGCCGTTGAGAAAACGCAGGCGGTCGTCTCCGCGCAGCTCGAGCCACGACGACGCCGGCGCTTCGGCCAGGGCACATCCCTTGGCGAACGCGTCGTACCCGGCGGACGGACCCCTTCGGGCCTCGACTCCCGAGTCCGCGCCGCCCACGCCTTCCCCCACGACTGACTTCACAGGCGAGAAGTCTAGCATCGCCTTCGGCCGGCGCGGAGACCGCCCGCGGCGCCACCATCGCCCCTGGCGGGAGCGGCAACCCCCGGGTACCATTGCCGCCCATGGAGGAGCCCCGCAACTTCGAGCTGGCCGTCACGCCGAACCACGTGATCCGCGGCCGGCTGGACTTCCCTACCCGGCCCGGCCGGCGCCCGGCCGTCCTCGTGGCGCACGGCTTCAAAGGCTTCCTGGAGTGGGGTTTCTACTCCCCCCTGGTCGAGCTCCTGACCGCGCGCGGCTTCGTCACCGTGCGGTTCAACTTCAGCGGCTCCGGAATGCGGCCGGGCGACGAGCTCGTCACCGACGAGGAGGCCTTCCGCAACGCCACCTTCAGCCGCGACGTCGAAGAGGTGCTGGCGCTTCTCACGGCTCTGGCCGGGGGGCTGGAGCCCGACCGTGTCGATCCCGAGCGCATCGGCCTCCTCGGCCACAGCCGGGGCGCAGGAAGCTCGATCCTGGCCGCCGCGGCGGCCGCTTCCGATGCGGCGCCCCGCGCCTTGGTGACCTGGGCGGCCGTAGCGAGCTTCGATCGGCTGAGCGCCACGGAGAAGGACCACTGGCGTAGTGCCGGCGAGGTTCCGGTGACCAATGCCCGCACCGGACAGGAGCTGGCGATCGGAGCGAAGGTTCTCGACGACCTGGAGGCCAACGCCGACGAGCTCGACATCCCCGCCGCCAGCGGCCGCCGCACCATGCCCTGGCTGATCGTCCACGGCACCGACGACGAGACCGTCCCGGTGGACGAGGCCCGGCAGCTGGCGGCGGCGGCGTGCGACCCGTTCGAGCTCCGGCTGATCGCGGGCGGCAGCCATACCTTTGGCGCCACCCATCCCTTCTCCGGACCGACACCGCAGCTCATCCAGACCCTCAATGCCACTCAGGCCTGGTTCCGACGCCACCTAGGGGAGTAGCGGCAGGCTCCACTGCACGGCCCGGCTCCCGGAACAGTAGAATCCGGAGCGGCGCCGG
>CAMYJM010000433.1 GCA_947258635.1 uncultured Acidimicrobiaceae bacterium | reverse complement strand
GAGTCGTTCGGCGAGGACGCGGTCGGGGTCGGCCATGGCGGCGATCTTCTCGAGCACGTCGGCGGTGCCGTCGCCCTTCTTGGCGCCCTTGGCGGCCTTCATCTCCTTGGCGCGCTCCTTCATGGCGGCGCGCTCCTCGGCGGTGAAGCCGGCGGCGCCCGTGCCCGATTTGCTGCTGCCCTTGGCCGACTTGCCCGTAGCTGCCATCGTTGTCTCCTTGACTGAGTTCCCGTCCGGGACGGTGTCTCTCCTTTGCGTTGTGACATTGGCGGGCCGGGGCCGGGCAGTCAATAGGGGACCGTCCCCCACGCCGAAGCACCGCATCGTAGGGGAGCGGCAGTCTCGGTGGATATCACCCGGCGAGCCGTCGGCCCGGATTCATCTCACCCTGCAAGGCACCGGACATCGACACGATGACGGCGATGGTGCATCCGGATGTCGTGATCGAGGTGAGCAGCAAGCTGGTCCGCGGCAATGAGCCCGGTCGGCTCAGCGAACCGAGACCTGGCGCAGGAACTGCCGGGCGCGTTCGGTTTGCGGATTGTCGAACAGCTGCGTCGGGGGACCCTCTTCGATGACGATGCCGTCGTCCATGAACACGACCCTGTCGGCAGCCTCGCGCGCGAAAGAGACCTCATGGGTGACGACCATCATTGTCATTCCGTCGGCGGCCAGAGAGCGCATCACATCGAGCACTTCTCCGACCAGCTCGGGGTCGAGGGCGGAGGTGGGCTCGTCGAAGAGCATCATGTCGGGCCGCATGCACAGCGCCCGGGCGATCGCCAGACGCTGTTGCTGGCCCCCCGAGAGCCGGATCGGGTGTTCGTGGACCTTGTCGGCCAGACCGACCCGCTCCAGCATCTCCATGGCGGCCTGTTTGGCGGTCGCCTTGTCCATCTTGAGCACACCCCTGGGTCCGATCGTCAGATTGCGCAGCACGGTGAGATGAGGGAACAGGTTGAACTGTTGGAACACCATCCCGATGCGGGTGCGCAGGTGGTCGACGTCGGCATCCGGATCAGTGATGTCGACACCCTCGATCAGAATGGTGCCCGACGTCGAGTCCTCGAGTCGGTTGATGCAGCGCAACAGAGTCGACTTGCCGGAGCCGGACGGCCCGAGGACGCACACGACCTCGCCGCGGTCAACGTGGAAGTCGATCCCTTTGAGCACTTCGAGGCTCCCGAAGTACTTGTGGAGCTGCCTGACTTCGATAGAAGGAGTCATCTAGCTTTGGCCGCCGATCGCTCGAGCCGCCGCACCAGAAATGTGAGCGGCAGCGTGATGATGAGGTACACGATCGCCGCCACTGTCAGCGGGGTCGCGTTGCGGGTCCCGGTCATGAAGTCACGGGCGAATTTCGTCAGTTCCTTGGTACCGGGAGTGCTGCCGAGCACAAAGAACAAGGACGTGTCCTTGATGAGCAGCACCAGCTCATTGGTCAGCGGCGGAATGATGATGCGGAACGCCTGCGGCAGGATGATCGTGAACATGGTGCGGCTCTTCGACATGCCGATCGAGCGTGCCGCCTCGGTTTGGCCGCGGGGAACGGCCTCGACGCCGGCCCTTATGGTCTCCGCCATGTAGGCACCGGCCACGATCGCCAGACCTACCGACCCGGCGCCGAGGGTGCCACCCGGGATCGACCAGCGGAATGCGATGGGCAGCCCGAAGCCGACGAAGATGAGGGTGATCAGGGCCGGCAGGCCGCGGAACAACTCTATGTAGCCGATGGCAAAGGCGCGAAACGGCACGATTGTCGACATGCGCATCAAGGCCAGGCCAAGCGCCAGGACGAGACCGAGAGCGAACGAGAGTGCGGTGTACACGATGGTGTTGCGGGCCGCAATCGTGATGACCTCGGGGAACATCTCGACCATCACCTCGGTGTTGAGAAAGTTGCGCCCTATCGTTTCCCAGTCGGCGAGCAGGCCGATCACCAGCACTACGACGGCCGCCGTGCCGTACATCGCGATCACGTAGACCCGGCTGCGCTGGCGCGGCGTCAGGCGGCGCTTCCGGGGCTCCGGGCGGGCCCACCCGGGCCCGCCCGGACCCTGCTCAGACTTGGATTGCGATATCAGCTGGAGAACCAGTCGCCGTAGATCTCGTCGTAGGTGCCGTCATCGCGGAGCTTCTCGAGGCTGCCGTTGACCGCCTCGAGCAAAGCCTCCGAGCCTTCTTCCCGCACCGCAAAGCCGTACTGTTCGTCGGTCTCCCAGGTCTCGACGACGGCGGCTACACCCGGGTTGTCATCCGCGTAGCCCTGGTTGCCGACGAGGTCGGTGATCACTCCATCCACCTCGCCGGCCTGAAGAGCCAGATACAGTGCGCCGGCGTCCTCGAAACTGACGAGCTCGTTTGATAGGTTGTCCTGGGCGTAGAACTCACCTGTAGTGCCGCTCTGGACTGCGATCTTCCCCGCCTCGGCGGCACTGGCGATGCCACTGTCGGCGAGCACGAGCAGTGACTGATCTGCGCTGAAGTACGAGTCGGAGAAGTCGATGTTCTCCTCACGTTCCGCGGTGATCGTTATCGACGACGCAGACATGTCACAATCGGCGGCTTCCATCGCCAAACCGGAGGTGATCGCCTCCCACCCGGGCGTGACGACCGCCAGGTTCAGACCCAGATCGGTGGCGATGGCACGCACCAGCTCGATATCGAAGCCGGTGTACCCGCTATCGGCGGAAGAGTCCTCGAATTCCATCGGCGGGTATGGCACGTCTGTGCAGATAGTCAAGGTGCCCGCTGTCACCAGTCCCAGCTCATCG
>CAMYJM010000432.1 GCA_947258635.1 uncultured Acidimicrobiaceae bacterium | reverse complement strand
CGGCGACCGCGGGGTCGTTGCTCCGCAGCTCCACCGTCTCCTCCTCCGCATCGAGGTTGGAGATGATCCAGACGTAGTGGTCGCTTGCCAGGGCACGGTTGACTCGAGGAGTCACTTCCTGGTCCAGATCGTCGTCGATCTCGAAGATCACGCGGCGGTCTTCGATCTCGCGGAGTCCGAGCCGCGCGACGATCGCTCGGGCACTCTCCAACGGACGCTCCGCCAAGGGAATGACGGTGATTTCGATGACCGCCGGCTCGAACTCGACGTCTTCGAAACGCTCGATATCGGGAAATCCCAGGGGGTGTCCCGATCTGGCCGGCTGCGCCCCGGAGGTGTCACAGGTCTCGGTCACGGTCACCGTCAGGAATGGAGCGAACCCGCGCCCGAATTCAATTCCGGCCCTACCGTCTCTCGCAAACCAGCCCACGGAATCCCACCCCAACCGCAGCTCGTCGATACACGGGGTGTACTTGGCGCTCGGCACGGCCTGGGCGGCGAGGACGTGGGTGTTGAGAACCTGTTTCGTGCAATCGGGTTGGTCGAGTCCGAGATCGCTGTTACAGGCCCCGGCCAGCAACGCCAGGGAGCACATCAACAGGATCGTGCTGCTTCTCACAGGAACCCGCTTCCGGTGAACTCCGTGATGACCTCGGCGACCACGATGATCAGCAGGACTGCGGCGCCGGCCGTGAGCCGCTGGCGGCGGGGGTTCCATCGCTGAATCGAGATGGGTTCCGTTGCCGGCGCCAGTTCGCGGAACTCCTCGACCAGGTCGATGCCCTGTTCCTTCTTGATGAGAGCGAGCGAACTGCGCGACTGGGAAGGCAGCGTGACGCTGCGGGTGGCGGCGAAGGCCTCACCGATGTCCTCGGGGGCGAACTGGAGCAGCGCTCGCTCGTAGACCCGCGCCGCGCCGGCCCGGAGGCCCAGGATCACCATCATGTTGGCCAGGTCGACGGCCTGGCGCCACGGCGAGGGGCGAACACTGCCGAAGGCGACGTCGATCAGCACGATGCGGCCGTCGTTGAGCATGACGTTGGCGGGCTTGACGTCGCGATGAGCCAATCCGCCGTCCCACATGCTGCGAATCACTCGGAGGGCGTCGTCGATCACTTCGTCGTCGATCTCGGCGTGGGTGAGCTCCTCGGATCCTTCGAGAAACTCGCTCACCATCAGGTACTCGCGCTCGGGAGCAATCTCGACGATTCCGAAGGGCTCGGCGCTCGGCACACCGGCGTCGCGCATCAAACGCTGGATGTAGTCCTCGTATTCGACCAAGCGGCGCACCGATGTGAAGCGCACCTCGTCCTCGAGGGAGCCGTAGAGGATGGTGCGCCCCACCTTGTACCACCGATCGGACCGGAGGTGGGTCTGGCTGTAGAGCTTGGCGAAGACGTACGTGTCCGGGTCACCCTTGACCTTGAGTCGCAGCGGAGTCGAGCCGCCGGAGCCCTCGAGGCCGAAAGGCTTGATCTCGAGCACCTCCATGCCGAGTTGCTCACCGACGGCCTGGCGAATCGCATCCCCGCGGGGCCCGGCAACATCGAGGTGGGCGGTGACACCACGATTCCAATGCACGGGAAACGCCGACTCGGGAGCGAACCACCGAAACAGCACGACGACGACGGCAAACGAGAAGACCGCCGAGACGACGGCATCGCTGGGATGATCGACCCCGAGATACAGCTGAGCCGCGATCAGCAGAGACACCAATACTCCGGCGACGGCGAGCGCGACGTGGCGGGCGCGGCCGGTGGGCACCAAGGAATATGCCATGGCCGCCGCAGTCACGCCGAACTTGGCGACCGGCGTCGAAGGGTGCGACGCTCCCTCCCAGGCGCCGATGAGTGGAACGAACGGCCGGGGCCGGCCGACGTACTCTTGGAGAATCTCGACGGTCCACTGCACGACGAGGATGGCGAGTATCACCGCGAAGAAGTGGCGCCAGCGCCGAATGAAGATCAGCGCCAACAGGGCGCCGATCCTCAGGAAGCGGATGAACCATGAGGACCCGAGCACGGCCACGACATCGGCGATCGACGTGAGGGTGTCGTTGCGAACATCGACGAAGCGCTGCAGGATCGAGGTGTCGTGTCGAGTCCACCAATTGGTCGTTGCGGGGAAGGCAAAGAGGGACAGCCAGACCGCGATCAACGCGATGCCGGCGGCGAGCCACACACGACCCGTGGTCTTCAGCTGTCGCTCGAGCGGCGCTTTCTCGCCGCTGGGCCGGCGCCGCCGGCCGGCGATGCGTATCCCCGCGACCCGGACCTCACGCCGTACCCCGATCGTCGGCAATCCACGCTCGATCGGCGTCGCCGCTTCCACCGGAGTGTTGGAGGGATTCTCTATGGTCACCGCCTCACTCTGTTCGTCATGACCGTACCAGCCAGAACCCGCCTTTCGCGACCCGCTCACGATCGCGAAGTCCGTCCGATAGTGTGAGAAAGGTCCGGTGCAGACAGAGGAGGAAAGATGTCGCCTTCCGACGAGATGCCTCGTGGCAATCGGCTCTTCGAGTTCCTGAACAGGAGGATCGGCATTGTTGCGGCTCTGATTGTCGTTATTGCCGTGGGGCTCGCGGTTGTCGCTCCCGGGATCGCCAACGAAGAAGCGGTCAACTTCAGCCCGACGGGTGAGATCTATGAGATCGCCGCCACAGCCGACGACGCGTTCGACCCCGCCACCTCTCCCGCCAGAGCCACATTCTAGGTCGAGGACCCCGACGCGAGCGTCGAGCTGACCCGCGACGACCTGCTGGCCTTCAAACAGCGGTCCG
>CAMYJM010000431.1 GCA_947258635.1 uncultured Acidimicrobiaceae bacterium | reverse complement strand
TCGCTGGCCGCCACGGCATCGGTCACGAACCTCACGAGGTCATCGTGAGCCAAGTCGGTCATCACGTTCAGCACGAACCCGGTCTCGGCACTGCCGGTGTATGCCCGCGTGACGGAGCCTTCCGGGACGGGGACGTCGGGCGGAAACCCGTCCGGAACCACGACGTCTGCCAGGATCGCCGGCGTCGCGGTGCTGCAGGCCGCAGCCAACACGACGGGCGCCAGGAGCCACGCCAACATTGGTACCCGCCTGCGCATCATCAGCTCGCGCTTCGGCCGCCGGTCGCCCGCTCTTTAGCTGGGCGTCGGGCGGGGCAACGGCTCATCCGTAACGCGAAGCGGCCCGAGCCCGCGCTTTGGCCGCCTCCGCCACCCGGTCCTTGGGGGGCGCCGTCGTGACCAATGAGTCGATGAGCGTTCGGGTGGCGCCGGTGATGGCGGCGACGGCGGCGTCGAACGCCTGCCGGTTCGCCTTCGAGGGGTCACGGCTGCCGCTGACCTTGCGGACGTATTGCAGGGCGGCGGCGTGCACCTCGTCGTCGGTGGCGGGTGGGGCGAAGTTATGCAGGGTACGAATGGAGCGACACATGGAGGGAAGCGTACCGCGGTCGCGGCGGCAACCGGCCGGCTTCACGCCTCGTGATGCAGTGTTGCCTCGAGGTGGAACTGCAGATCCTGACCGACGGCGGCCATCTCGATGATGTAGTGCATGTGGCCCTCGGCCACGTCGATCGAACGGGTGAGCGAGCGCACGTCCTTCGCAGACGGCGCCAGGCCGACCGAGGTGGTGTGAAGCCGAATGCGTCGGCCGTCGAGCGTGCCCGACTGGATCTCGGTGATTCCGGAGGGGTGGGCCAAAACCAGCTCGAGACCGGTGGTGCCGACCGGGCGCAGGTAGCCCACCTCGGCATGCATCGGCACCCCGTCGGCGCCCCGGGTCTTCTGCGAGTAGACGAGGAACGGCTTGCCGACGTGGCCGTAGGTCGACTCCTCGATGTACGTGAAGTCGTCGATCGTGGGGTAGTCGCCGCGCCCCTCCCCCTTCCAGATGCCAAGCAAGAACGACAGGTGCGCAACGTCCGGGTGCAATTCTGGTGCCATGACGCAACGCTAGCGGGACGGGGAACCTTGCGTTCGTTGTGCTTAAAAGGACGCTATGGCAGCGATTTAGGCACAACGAACGCTCCGCGCCCCGGTTTGTCGGCCCCCCGACACAGTGCGGAATCACAGCCGGGCGGGAGGCATTGATAGCTGTGTGCAATCTGTCAAGGTAATCGGCGCCGTTCTCGGGGCGCTCATGTTGGCCGGGGTGGTGTTCGTCGTGGCCGATCCTCCCGAAGACACGGGGTCCCGGCCGGCTGCCGTAGGGCGCCCCCCAACGGACCTCGCAAGCCTGTACGACCCGGTGCGAGCCCGTGAGGAGCTGCCTGCGGGCTTCCGCCAGCTGCTGGGCCGCGACGCGATCGCTCCGATATACGATCCCACCTTCGTCCCCGGCACCGCCATCTCCTGGGACGACGACACGCTCGTGGTCGGCGTAGCGTTCGGCGGCGACGCCAAGGCCTACCCGGTGTCGCTCCTGAATCGGCGGGAGATGGTCATCGACAGCCTGGCCGGCATCCCGATCCTCGTCACCTGGTGACCGCTGTGTGCAACGGCGATGGTCCATCGCCGCCAGATCGACGGGCGGGACGTGGTTTTCGGCAATCAGGGAGCCCTGTGGGGTAACGCCATGACGTGGTTCGATCACGAAACCGGGTCGGTGTGGAGCCAGCCCCTCGGGGAGGCGATCGCCGGGCCCCACAAGGGACGGACGCTGGAATTGCTGCCGACCAATCTCACCCATTGGAGCACCTGGCTCGAGACACACCCGGAGACCCTGGCCCTCGACGCCGCCGCCGGCAACGCCCGCTTCGATCTGGGCGACATGGCGATAGTGGTCGAGTTCGGCGAGGACGTGGCGGCGTTCCGCATCGTCGACCTGCGAGCGACCGGCCCCGCCAACGACGTCGTCGCCGGCGCCCCGATCGCCGTGGTCGTCGACCCGACGGACGAGCAGCGCTGGGAGGTGTACTCCCGGGTGCTCGACGACGTCGTGGTTGAGCTGGCCATCGCCGGGGACCTCTTCGTCGACACGGTCACGGGGAGCCATTTCGATCCCATCGTGGGCCGAGCCGTAGACGGTCCGCTCGCCGGCCAGGTACTCGATCGATTGCCCGGCTTCACCTCGTTCCCCGGCGACTACCGGACGTTCTGGCCGGACGGCCGCTTCTACGAGCCTCCCGGCTAGCAGGCCGGATCGCGTTCGTTGTGCTTAAAAGGACGCTATAGCGGCGATTTAGGCACAACGAACGCGAGGAGAATCAACTCAGCTGCGCCCCGTGAACGGTACGATGCGGTAGCCGTCGTCCCAGGCGATCAGCATCGCTCGTTCTGCGGAGAGCTGCCCGAGCTCGGCGAGCACACCGGCCGTGTCGACCTCGCCGGCGGCGCCGTCGAGCCGGTCCCACACCCGCACCTTGGCGTCGAGGTGGGACCGGATGTCGCCGGCCAGCTCGTCGCCGGCCACCCCAACGAGCACGACCTCCTTGAGCGCCGACCGCAGGCCGGCGGGCTCGTCTTCCCGGTCCTCCTTGAAGATGATCCAGTGGTAGCCGGCAATGGCACCGGTGGTGAGGACGAGCGCCAGCGCCGGAGCCACATCGGCGATGGAGGCGCCACCGAACCGGCCGTCGAGCACGTCCTCGATGATGGAGAAGACGGCCGTGAGCAGGCTGATCAGCGCGGT
>CAMYJM010000430.1 GCA_947258635.1 uncultured Acidimicrobiaceae bacterium | reverse complement strand
GTAAGGAGGACAATGAAGAGTGGCTAGGCTCTGGTCGCGGTCGGCTTCCTCATCCTCGCGGCGTCGGTCGGCTGGTGGTTGGCCGACCGCCCGTCGGTTGAATCGGGAGATGCAGCCGCCGTCGAGGAGTCGCTCACACCGCGCCCGGCGGCGGCGGCGCCGGTCCCGTCATCGTCGACAACGTCGAGCGAACCGCCGGACCGGCCGTCTTCCGCCGCACCGGAGGCGACGTCGCCGCTCCCGCGGTTCACCATCGCCGATCAGGCAGCGGGCGACCATCGGGAGCCGGTGGCCTTGCGGATCCCCGCCATCGAGGTCGAGGCACCGATCATCCAGGTCGGCGTGGAGCCCGATGGGGAGATGGAAGTGCCGCGCAACGTCACGGATGTCGGCTGGTACGAGCACGGGCCGGCTCCGGGGGAACCCGGATCGGCCGTTTTGGCAGCCCATGTCGATCTCGCCCGGCAAGGGCCCGGTGCGTTCTTCAACCTGAGATCTCTCGAGCCGGGAGACGTCGTCCACGTCGTCTTCAGCGACGGCACCACCGCGGCCTACCGCACCGTGGCACGCGCCATCTACGACAAGGCGGACCTCCCCACGGAGGCGATATTCAGTCGCGACGGGCCCCCGATCCTCACACTGATCACGTGCGGCGGAGGCTTCAACCGAAGCGTCGCCAGCTATGACAGCAACGTTGTCGTCTACGCAGTGCCCTTCGACGACAGTTCCCCCGTCAGCTAGAAGATCCGGAAGGATCACTCATGACCGAGGTCGGCAAATCAGTGCCATGGAAGGCCTCGGGTCGACTTTGAGCCGGCGGTGAGGTGGGCGGCTCGTACCGCCCACCTGTACCCGCCCGTCTCTACGAGAAGCAGATGCTCGGTGCGTCGGCACCTTTGTACACCTCGACGGCGGCGTGGCCGTGTCCCAGAGTCCGGTTGTCCGTTGCCGCGGCGCCGGTGTGGACGTGCACGTGGAACTGGTGATACCCGCCGTGGGTCTTGTCGGTGATCGACGTCTGCCCGGCGGCAACCTGGTGACACCGACCGTTGGGCGTGACTATGTA
This sequence comes from uncultured Acidimicrobiaceae bacterium, assembly GCA_947258635.1. Taxonomy (GTDB): domain Bacteria; phylum Actinomycetota; class Acidimicrobiia; order Spongiisociales; family UBA5794; genus JAHEJX01. The sequence goes on along the minus strand of CAMYJM010000430.1, from coordinate 1,736 downwards.
GTGGTCGTGGCCGGCAAGTGCCGGCGCGGCTGAAGTTACGACCAGGGCCGCGGCCAGCGCGGCTCCAGCGAGAATGCGACGCCGCATGGCTCGTCCTCCTTCGAGTGCACCAGAACTTCCGGTGCTTCTACCCATACCGACGAAGACGATCGATATTTGGGTGACACGGCCGGGCGGCCGCGCCGCGGCGCGGGCTCACCAGCGCTAGCGCTGCTCCGCGGTTGCGACGATGCGCCCGGCCATCCGCTTGAAGATCAGCACGTGAAACGGAACGAGAACGAGCCAGTACAGCCGGCCAAACAGGCCGCGCGGCACGAAGTAGGCGGTCTGGAGGAGTTCCGATCCTCCGCCGGCCGGTCTCGCCTCGAATTCGAGCCAGGCTTTGCCGGGCAGCTTCATCTCGGCCCACAGTTGCAGACGGCGTCCAGGTTCGACTGCGGCCACCCGCCAGAAATCCAGTGCCTCGCCGGGACGCAGCTCCTCGGGATGGCGACGCCCGCGGCGCAGCCCGACGCCACCGACCGCCTTGTCGAGCATGCCGCGCAGTTTCCAAGCCCAGTTGAACGTGTAGTAGCCGACTTCGCCGCCCATGCGAGCAAAAGCCCAGTAAACGTCTTCGGGTGGAGCACTGGACGAAACTCGCTGGGCGTCGACGTTGAGGGTTCCGCCGGCCCATTCCGGGTCGCTGGGTTGGGCCTGGGCCGGGGCGACGGCGGCATCGGACCAGCGCGTGGCCACATCAAAGTCGATCGACACCTGCAACGCCGACCGCACCGCCTCCCGAAACGGGATGAGCGGGCGCGACAGCTTCTCGGCGACCGTGTTGTCGGCCACCGTCACCTCGTTGCGCAGGCTGTTGACGAGCGGTTTGGCGACGCCGACGGGTAGCGGCGTCACCAGGCCGATCCAGTGCCGGGACAGCTGCGGGCTCAGCAGCGGCACGGGGATGATCAACCGGCGGCGCAGGCCGGCCTCCTCGGCGTAGACCCGCATCATGTCCTCGTAGGTGAACTGATCCGGGCCGCCCACCTCCCACACGTGATTCTCCCGGTCATCGATGTCGAGCGCCCCGACCAGGATCTCGATCACGTTGCGGATCGCAATCGGCTGGCAGCGGGTGCGTACCCACTTGGGGGTGACCATCACCGGGAGCACTTCGGTGAGGTATCGCATCATCTCGAACGACACCGAGCCGGATCCGATGATGACCGCGGCCCGAACCTCGGTGACCGGCGTCGATCCCGTAGCCAGAGTGGCCCCGACTTCCTGGCGGCTGGCGAGGTGCTCGGACAGTTGCTCACCCTCACCGAGCCCGCCCAGGTAGACGATGCGGCCGACTGCTGCCGCCGCCGCGGCGTCCCGGAAGTTCACCGCGGCTCGGCGATCCCGCTCGCGGAAGCCCCCGCTGCCGTCCATGGAGTGGACCAGGTAGTAGGCGGCATCGCATCCCGTCATCGCCGGGAGCAGCGTCTCGGGGTCGAGCACGTCGCCGCGCACGACCTCGACATGCTGGCGCCACGGGTCGAGGGCGAGCTTCTCGGGATCACGAGCGAGGCAGCGCACTTCGTGGTCGGCCTGCAGCAGAGCCGGGACGAGTCGGCCGCCGATGTAGCCGGAAGCGCCGGTGACGAGGATTCGCATGTGATGAGGGTAGAGGTGCGCCGCCGGTTAGGCGTCGTCGGAGACCTGTTCCGACGCGCGCCGGCGGAGCTCTGACACGCGGCTGTTCGTGGCTC
>CAMYJM010000429.1 GCA_947258635.1 uncultured Acidimicrobiaceae bacterium | reverse complement strand
CGAAGAACCAGATGACTGAATGCACGGTCGCCAATACCAGGACGAGAATCCACGGCGCCGGCCGCCACCATCCGACAAGCAGTGCGGCGCCAGCTCCCACCATGAGGGAGATTGAAAGGGGCCGGTAGAGGCTCTGCAGACGCTGGTAGTCCTCGAGCGCCCTAATCAGCGGTATCAGAGAAAGCAGCAGCAACGCCACCGAGCCGGCCAGCAGCCATGCGGTGGCGGCATCGGCTCTCGTCTCATCGGCGTGTTCGACGAGGCTCAGCAGCGCCGCTCCGGAGGAGGCGATGGCGGCCGCCACCGGGAAGTGGCCGAGCATCCAGTAGATCGTCGACCGGCGGTTGTCTTTGGGCATCCGCCGACCGACGTAGTCGAAGTAGGTCCACCAGAATCCGAATCCGAGCACCAGGCCGAGTAGGCCGGTGGCCACGGACTCTGCCGTCCTCTCGATCTCCGATAATCCGTTCACGACCCCGACGACCACCTCGCCGAGCACGATGATCGTGAACAACCCGAATCGTTCGACCATGGATTCGGTCGGAGCGACACCGGAGGCGCCCTCCATTCGAGCCTGCAGCAACGAACCGATCACCCATCCGGCAACGAAGACGCCCCAGACGACGACTCTCGCCTCGGGCGAGATGAATATCGTTCCGGTCATAACGACGATCGAGACGATCATGCCGGTCAGGTACCGGCCGGTCACCTGCATGTATTCCTCGCTGTCCTGTCGACGGACCGCGTACCAGAGCCAGGCGATGACGACGAAGAGCAGGGTGTAGACGATCGCGAACCCGGTCCCACCGTCGCCGGTGGCGTCGGCGGTGAAGACGGCCAGTAGGGCGAGCAGCAGCATCTGGAGAAAGATGAAGCTGCGGCTGCGACCGTCTTCCCGGCCGTGCAGTTCGTGGTGGAGGGTGCCGTTCAGCCAGGAGAGATGGGACTACGACGCTGGTGAGCTGGTCAGGGCTGTCAAGGGGGTACTCGGCGAGCCCGCGGAAGCTCCCAAAGCTGCCGAGGCTCCACAAGCTGAGCCGCCTGCCGATTCACCGCGCACCGTCAGGCCATACCAGCCGAGCGGCAGGGTCCAACTACCCACCACGATCTCGCGGAGCCTGTTCCAAGAGTCGCCTGAGGAACGTAAGGCGAGACAAGCCGCCCTTGAAGAGACCTTCCAAAGGGAGGAGGAGCGGCGGGAACGGGCTCGCGCTGAGGCGATCCCGTTCTTTTCCCGCCCGGATTTCTGGTTCGCCGCGTTCCTAACGCTTGTGCTCGGAGCCGCCGCCCTGGTCGGTGGGGAAGCTCTCGCTCGGGTGATCGCCAACAACTGGACGTCGCTCCCCGATCCCTCGATCCCCGCCGCGATTCTCGTCGTGACGTTGTATGCGCTCGCCCGAATCGGGCTCGGCGCCGCCGCGTAGTGGTTCGACCCCGACGAGGGCGGCCGCGTGTTCTACACCCGCGGCCTGTTCGGTGGCTATGTGTTGGGATTCAGCGACTACGAGCCCGTCGGATTCTGGGCGGCGTTCCCGTTCGCATCTGCCGGCTCCTGGGCGGTGGCGCGCATCGCGGCGTGGTTTCCCAACAACTACTGGGAATGGAGCTACGGTCTGATCTTCTGGCTCGTCCTCAGCCTCTACACCCTGATCGTGCTCGGCATGTACATCTTCCTTACGCTCGAGGAAGTTGTGGACCTCTGAGCGAGTGGTCGTCGAGCGAGGGTGCTCGCTGATTCCGCCGCGTTGGGCGGTACCCGCCATATCATTTGGGATATGGACATCGCGTCGCAACCCATCGGGGTCTTCGACTCGGGTATTGGGGGACTGTCGGTTCTCATGGAGATCCACACCCTCCTGCCGGATGAGGGCCTCATCTACGTCGCCGACCAGGAGTGGGCCCCGTACGGCACGCGAACGCTGGAGGAGGTTCGTGCCCGCGCGGTTGCCATTGCCGCTGAGCTGATCGGCCGCGGCTGCAAGGTGGTGGTGGTGGCATGTAACAGTGCCTCAGCTGCGGCGCTACATCACCTGCGCGACGTCTTCCCGGGCACTCCCTTCGTGGGGATGGAGCCGGCGCTGAAGCCGGCGGCAGAGAGCACGCAGAACGGCGCTATCGGCGTGCTGGCCACCGCCACCACGTTCCAGGGAAAGCTGTATGCCTCGGTGCTCGACCGGCACGCCGCCAACGTCGCGGTTCACGAGGTCGCCGCCCCGCGGCTGGCGATGCTGGTCGAGGACGGCAACCTCGAAGAGGCCGAGAGAGATTTGCGGGAGCTGCTCGGCCCGATGTTGGCCGCAGGCATCGACACCCTGGTGCTGGGATGCACCCACTACTCGTTCCTCCACGACCAGATTCGGTCGGTGGTCGGCCCCGAGGTGCGCCTGGTCGACCCGGCACCGGCGGTCGCTCGCCAGCTCCAGCGTGTGCTCACGGACCGAGGCTTGTTGAACCGTGCTGGCGGCGGCACCGCCTACTTCACCAGCGGCGATCCCGGGCACCTCGAGAAGCAGGCCCGGGCCCGGGCCGGCTACTCGATTGCGGCGGTCCGGATCGAAATCGAGGATCAGGGCGTCGGCCGGCACTAGCCCCAGCGGCGCACTGCACCGATCCACGCCAGCGGCGTGAAGTGAGTCAGGTCGCCGGCCAGCATGACATGGTCGGTGCTGACCGCCTCGATCACACCGTGAGGCCGATCGTCGGTGAAGCCGAGTAGCAGTTCAACGGGGACCTCTGCCAACTCCAGCTCGCGCAGTCGAGCGACGAAGGTCTCCGGGCCGAATTGCTCCCGCGCCCGGCCGCCGCC
>CAMYJM010000428.1 GCA_947258635.1 uncultured Acidimicrobiaceae bacterium | reverse complement strand
ACTGAGACACCAGGATTGCGGCTGGCTCCAACCGGCGATCTAGCGTATCTCTGGGCCATGCCACCAACCGGCGATCTAGCGTATCTCTGGGCCATGCCACCAACCCGATCTGGAAGGATATGTCGGAAGGCGGCAGTAGCCACCACCGCACATATCGCTCTACCTACAGCAGTGACATCAAGCGCCCACCCGCGCCCTCGAACCGGCAGGGACGTGCACGTCGTATGACGATCGTCATGGTGAGTGTTTGAGACCGCGCTCGCGGAGGTGCCGATCCTGCGCACTCGGCGAAGTGGGTGTTCGTGCGCCGTATTTGGTGATCGGCGTTGCAGCTGATCAGAGTTCGTCGCCGATTGCGCTCCCGTCGGTGGCCCCGTCGCCGTCGTAGACAGCCCCGAGTTCTTCCAGGAGTTCTTCTTCATCCTTGCTCGTGGGCCAGAACCGGCCGATGAACTCGGCGACTGAGGACAGGACCTTCCGGATGCCGTTCATGATGGGACAAAGATACCAACGTCAGGTCCCTTGCTAATAGAGGAATCCGGCCTCGCTTCGGATTGGTCAAGAAGCGCACTCCGAGGTGCCTGATCGATTTGGGCGGTTCAGCGGGATGTTCGTTTCCGAACCATATCTGTTGATCGGCGTGGGCCAGGCCAGGTGACTATGTAGTCAATGTCGCAGCACTTATGTATTGTGACGGCATGAAGGCGATCACCATCACCATCCCCGACGAGCTTGACGCAGGGGCAGCAGCCGAGGCGAAACGGCTTGGCATCTCCAAATCCGAGCTGATCCGCCGCGGACTGATGGCACTCCTGCCGGATCACGGTATCGAGACGGAGGGAGATCCATGGCTTGGGCTGGCGGGTTTCGCCTCTGGCGACACAACGGCGGAGCCAGGTGAGATCGACCGCGTCGTGTACGACTCGTGAAGTTCGCCGACACCAGCTGGTGGGTGGCATGGTCGCTACCGGGTGACGGTCGTCACTCGGACGCGTTGGCGCTGCTGGACCACCTCGGCCCTGCCGAGCAGGTGCTGACGACAAACCTCATCGTCGGCGAGACCTGGACGTTCCTTCGCCGTAAAGATGGTCACGCCACGGCCCTCGCCTTCCTCGACCGGGTCCGCCTGCTCGGCGAGCAAGCCAAGCTCACCGTGCATCGGGTAACCACGGACCAAGAGGACAAGGCGTGGGGCTGGCTGAGAAGACACGACGAACGTCCGTACTCGTTCGTTGATGCCACCAGCTTCCAAGTGATGCGCGACCGGCGCCTCCGAGAAGCGCTGGCGTTCGATCAGGACTTCGCAGCCGCGGGATTTGTCGAAGTCCGACCGTAACCGATCCGGGGTGTGCCGTTCGGCGCTATTCGGGCGACGCGATCGTTGCTGCGCGGTATTTGGTGATCGGCGTTACGGGCGGGGGTGGGTTGAGCCGGTCGGCTCGTGGGTGATGGCGTCATCGATTCGCGTTGGGATACTCCCGAGCTTGGTGTGCTGACTGACCACCTTCAGCAGGCTTTCTTTGCCGCCCGCGTAGGTCCACGCGAAGTCGATCTCGGTTGCGGCACACCACCGTCGATCGCCCGGCCACCAGAGGTTGGCGGATTGCTGGGAAGGGGGCGCCGTCTGGTCACCTTGCACGCGACGGACGCTTCCCACTCCGTCCAGCCTTCAATCCCGACACGGGTTAGCAGCCCACCTGTAGGCCGGCCGAAAGGGCTTCCACGACGCCGACTTCGTGGAGCAGAGCTACGACCCCGTCGTCGCGGCCGAGCAACTGAACTGCCAGCCCTGAACACTCGTTCAGCTCGGTCGGCACTATCAAGTCGTCGCCGTAGATCGCCCTCAGCTCCGCAGTGGTCGTGCCCGCACCTACGCCGTTGGCAGTACGGAGGTCCAGCTCGATTGTGCCTCCGCGGTACTGCCACCCGATGAAGCGGTTGACGCCATCGAATTGCGACCAACAACCTCGCCGGACTTCTCTCCTAGCCGGTGTTGCGCAGCCCGGCGGCGAGACCGTTGACGGTCAGCAGCAGAGCCCGCTGCAGGTCCGGGCTCGTCTCACCACTCGCCCGGGATCGCTCGAGCAGCGCCACCTGCAGGTAGCTGATCGGATCGAGGTAGATGTCGCGCACCGCCAGGGTGCGTTGCAGTATCGGGTAGCGGTCGAGCAGTTCGGCGTCGCCGGTGATCGCCAGCACCTGGCGCAGCGTGAGATCGAACTCGTCGCGTATCGAGTGCCACATGTGGTGCAGCTCCGGCGGTACGAGCTGCGCGACGTAGCGGCTCGCCACCGTCACATCCGTCTTGGTCAGGGTCATCTCGACGTTCGAGATGAAGGTACGGAAGAACGACCACTCCCTGTACATGTCCGCCATCGTCTCGCCCAGCCCGGCTTCGTGGACGGCGGTGAGCCCGCTGCCGACACCGAACCAGCCGGGCACGACCTGGCGCGACTGGGTCCAGCCGAACACCCAGGGGATGGCCCGCAGCGAGTCGAGGCCGACGGCGCCGCCGGGGCGCCGCCCCGGGCGCGATCCGATGTTCATGGCGGCCAGTTCCTCGACGGGGGTCGACGACGTGAAATAGCCGCCGAGGTCGGGGTCCTCGACGAGGCTCCGGTACTTGGCGTGGGCGGCATCGGAGAGAACGTCCATCACGCCATCCCAGGTGGCCAGAATCTCATCCGACTTGCGGCTCACCCGGTGGAGGAGCGAGGCCTCCAGCGTTGCCGCCATCGCCAATTCCAGGTTGGCCGCGGCCAGGTTGGGCAAACCGTATTTGTCGGCGATGACCTCCCCCTGCTCCGTGATCTTGATGCGGCCAT
>CAMYJM010000427.1 GCA_947258635.1 uncultured Acidimicrobiaceae bacterium | reverse complement strand
GTCGCCGGCCCGGCGGGCACCTACGAGGGCGGCATCGGTGTCGCCGGCTCCGACGTCAACATCCTGCTCAGCCCGACCGTGCAGCCGCGGGACGGTATCGAGCCCCCGGTGCTACCCGCGCGCGCCGAGCTGCCTCGCCCGACGACACCGCTACAGCAGACTGCCTATTCCCAGGGCAAGATCAACGTCACGTACCAGGGCGGAGAGGGCGTCTTCGAGGAGCTGATCGACGCCTATCGGGCGCGCACTTGGGAAGAACAGCGTGTCATCGGATACGGCGGGGTTGCTTCGGAACGCAATGCGATCGGGGTCCTCGGGACCTGGAGGGTCAACATCCGCGACTTCTTCGCGTCGGGCGGCGGGCCGATAATCCTCGAATTCGAGGACCTGACCCTCTCGTTCCCCTGAAGCCGGCCTCGCTCCGGCTACACCGCGTGATCGCGAGAGCCGATGCGCGCCGATGCCGCGTGGAACTGGTCGACGATCCCGCCGACCACTCGCCGGGCCCATCTGGCGGACACCGTCGCCAGGATCGAGTTGGCGTAGATCACGACCGAGCGGCGGGCGCCGGGCCATGCGGCGTGGCCGGCCCGGACGGCGCAGCGGCTGTAGTAGCGATCCGTGAAGCTGAGCATCAACACGGCGGCGCCGCGGGCCTGGCTGACCCCCGATGCCGCCAGGTCACCGACGAGCCGGGCGAAGGCGTCGACTCCCGGCAGCGCCTCGAGGAGGAGCGCCTCACGGACCCGGCGCACCCGCGACTCGGCGGCGGCATCGAGAGTGGCCAGCCCGAGGTCGGGCCGCAGCATCGGGTGGTAGGCGAGGCCGTGGGCGAGGTCCTTTTCGATGTCTCGCGTGATGTTGGCCAGCTGGATCATCTCGGCGACCTGCAATGCATCGGCCCGTCGTAGAGCCGTAACCGGGAGGTGGAGCAAAGAGCGCATCGCGTAGAGCGCCGGTTCGCCGATGACGTAGTGGCAATAGCGGGCCCGCTGCTCGGCATCGTCGAGGACGCCACCTCGGGCCGCCAGCGTTTCCTCAGCCCAGGCCATTCCGTCGGCCATGTTGCGGACGAGCTCGGCAATCGAGGCGCGGTCCGCCGCGGGGAGGGCGCGATAGGCGGAGTCGATGAGGTCGATGCGCTCGATGAGGAGCAGGTGCCCCCGGTCCCGATGGTCGCGAGCCAGCGAGGCGGAGATCGCCGGCGGTGAAGCCAGCTCGTCGTCCCCGAAGCGGGCGCCGAACGAGCGCAGCAGCTCCGGCCGAGCGGCGACGTCGGGGTGCAGATCCTCGTAGGTGTCGAGGATGCGGCAGTACAGGTAGGCGATGGCGGCGGCCCAGGCCTCTCGCTTGGGGAGCACCAGGATGCTGGTCGCGAAGCTGCGGGCGGCGTGGGGGAGTACCGCCCAAACGAAGTCCTCCGGATCGTCGATCGCCCGCAGCGCGGCCAGGTCGGGGGTGTCCCGATTCGCCATCGTGCCCCGAACCACGAGCCAGGGCCGCCGGAGGAAGAACGGGAGCTTCACCGCGGTCCGATCATCCCAGGAAGGGGGACGCGATGCGGCGGCTTGCCGCGGCTGCGATTTCGGCGCCTTCGAGCGCCGGGTTCCACGTCGTCAGCGAGAAGGCGACGACGTTTCAGGTGGCAGCGAGATCGTCCACGGCCGTGGCGTCGGCCTCTGCGGACGGTCCTCCGGGCGCCTGGTAGCCGACGGCGGGCACGTCGCTCGGGTCGACCACATCGATGTCGACGTGGACATACAATGGGCGGTCCGCCGGCACCGCCGCCGCGATCTCGGAAACCGGCACGATCGCGACATCGGAGCGGGCCAGTAGCTCGGACTCCTCGGGGTCGAGATCGCGGCCGTCGACCAGGAATGCGTCGCGGTCCTCCAGTCGCTTCAAGCCGCAGGCGGCGACGATCGTCTGGTCGCCGCGGCCGGTGGCCATCGCCAGCGGCATGCCGCCGATGAACTGGCTCGGGGTGGTCTCCCAGGTGTTGAAATCCCCGTGGGCGTCGAAGAACACGAGCACCGGGTCGACGCCCTTGCGCTGCACGCCGGCGATCACGCCGAGAATGGCGCAGCAGTCGCCGCAGTAGAGGACCGGCTCGTCATCGGCGGCGACGGCGTCGGCCACATGCTGGTACAGCGCGGCCATCCGCTCCATCTCCGAGCCGGCCGCCAGCTCCGGAGCGATGACCGTATGCGGCTGGGGAACATCGAGACCATGCAGCCGGTTCCCCATGAAGAACGGCACTGAGTATTTCATAGGGCGGACCCTACGACAGTCGCGTTCGTTGTGCTTAAAACGACCCCATAGCGCCGTTTTAAGCACAACGAACGCAGGCCGAGGCAGATCCGAGGAGGCAGCGTGAAGATCCCCAAACCGTCGGCCTGGGTCGATCGGGCGCTCGAGCACGCCGCAGCACTGCCCCCAAAAAAGAAGAAGCAGCGGCGACAATGAGTGTCGTTCGCCTGAATCACGCCGTGCTCTTCGTGTCCGACGTGGCGCGCGCCGCCGACTTCTATCGCGAGGTGCTCGGATTCGTCACCGTGAGCGAGGGAGCCGGCTTCAATGCGGTCTTCCTGAAGGCCGCCGGCACCTCAAACCATCACGATCTGGGGCTGTTCGGGCTGGGCCCGGCGGCGGAGCCGAAACGGCGCTCCCAGGTGGGGCTCTATCCCCTCGCATGGCAGGTTGCCACGATCGACGATCTGGTCGACGCCCGGGAGCGACTCGTGGCGGCCGGCGGCTACACGGGGAGTCGTCGCACGGCGCGACCAAGAGTGTCTACGGCGCCGATCCCGACGGCAACGAGCTCGAGATCATGTGG
>CAMYJM010000426.1 GCA_947258635.1 uncultured Acidimicrobiaceae bacterium | reverse complement strand
GCGAAGGAGTATCAGTAGATACTTCGAGGTCGTCGGGCGAAGGCAGGGGCGATGAGAGCCGCAGAGACGCCGCAATTGGATTGCTCAGCAGGCTCCTAGAGCTGCAGCGCCCGGCGCAGTTCTTCGGTGCGGTTGGTCAGTTCCCACGTGAATCCCGGCCCGGATCGGCCGAAATGGCCGTATGCCGCCGTCGGCGAGTAGACGGGCCGGCGCAATTGCAGCTGGTCGATGATCGCGGCCGGCCGCAGATCGAAGATCTCTTCGATGGCCGTGCCCAGCTTGGCCGGATCCACCGCCTCGGTGCCGAATGTCTCGACGAAGATCGACACGGGCCGGGCCACACCGATGGCGTAGGCGACCTGGACCTCACACTTCGAGGCCGCTCCGGCGGCGACCACGTTCTTGGCGACCCAGCGCGTGGCATAGGCGCCGGAGCGATCGACCTTGGTGGCGTCTTTGCCGGAGAAGGCGCCGCCTCCGTGGCGTGCCATACCGCCGTACGTATCGACGATGATCTTGCGGCCGGTGAGGCCGGCGTCGCCGGCGGGCCCCCCGATGACGAAGCGCCCGGTGGGATTGATGATCGTTCGGAAATCATCGCCGGCGAACTCCGGCGGCAGGCTGGGGCGGATCACGTGCTCGACGAGATCGGGCCACAGCTGCGAATCGCGATCGACGTTGGGATCGTGCTGGGTCGACATCACGACCGTGTCGAGGCGGACTGCACGACCGGCGTCGTCGTACTCGAAGGTCACCTGGGTCTTGCCGTCCGGTCGCAGGTAGTCGAGCAGGCCGGCCTTGCGGACGGCCGCGAGGCGCTCGGCCATCCGGTGAGCGAGGTGGATCGGCAGCGGCATCAGCTCGGGCGTCTCCGCGCTGGCGTAGCCGAACATCATCCCTTGATCTCCAGCACCCTGGCGATCGAACTCGTCGCGGGCCGCGCCACCGCCGCGCACCTCTTCGGCCTCGGACACTCCCATCGCGATATCCGATGACTGAATCCCGAGGTGGACTTCGATCTCACATGAGGCGGCGTCGAAACCGAGTTCCGGCCGATCGTATCCGATGGCGGCAATGACACCGCGGCCTATGGAAGCAGCATCGACGGACCCATCGCTGGTGACTTCCCCGGCGATGACCATTCGATTACCCGCCACAAGCGTCTCGCAAGCGACCCGGCTCATCGGGTCCTGTTCGAGATAGGCGTCGAGCACTGCGTCGGATACGCGGTCGGCGACTTTGTCCGGATGGCCTTCAGTTACGGATTCAGAGGTAAACGTTCGTACCGTCACGCAGTCTCCGATGGGGGGGCGGCATTGTACTCTGCGCAGGATCCGGTGCGAGTCTCACCGATTCTGTTGCGGCTGATCGTCGGATGTGCGTTCTGTCTTTCACTCGTTTGGGTCGCACCGCCGAGGCGTTCCCCACATCTCAGCGTATTCCAGTTCCGACAGCGGACGGCGCCGAGGCTGCCCCCCTGTGGGGCGCCCATCGGTGGCGGCATGGCCGACGGTGACCAGGCCGATCGTCTCGTGTCCGGCGGGGACCCCGACGGCCGCGGCCAGATCGTCGAATGCGTGGCTTCCCAGGAACCCGGCCGCCAGGCCTTCGTTCTCCGCTGCCAGAAGAAGCAACATCAGAACGGCGCCCGCATCGACCCACCAGTACGGAGCCGGCCACTCATCCGGCGTGGTGCTGCCCGCCTTGTCCGGCTCTCCGTAGCGGGATCGATAGGCTCCGGGGGAGCAGACGACGACGATGTGGACCGGTGCCGCCGACAGCCACGGCTCGAAGCCCCGTGCCAGGTAATCGCCCTCGTGCGCATCCGCAGCCAGCCGGCGCCGTCCCGACTCGGACGTGACCACGACCAGCTCGATGCCTCGAGAGGAGCCGGCGCTGGGGCCGCGGCGGGCGGTGTCCAGGATCCGATCTAGTGCCTCTCGATCGACCGGTGCCGGCTGGTAGCGGCGAACCATTCGTCGCCTTACGACGACATCAGAGAAGTCCACCTCAGAGCGACTTGAGCGACTTGAGAATGTCCTCCATCGCCGCCTTGCCATCGGAGAAGAACATCATCGTGTTTTCGTTGTAGAACAGGGGATTGTCGATGCCGGCGAAGCCCGGCGACAGGGATCGCTTGACGACGACAACGGTCCGTGCCAGGTCGACTTCGAGGATCGGCATGCCGTAGATGACACTGGCGGCGTCATCGCGCGCCGACGGATTCACCACATCGTTGGCCCCGACGATCAACACAACGTCCGTTTGTGGGAATCGTGGGTTGGACTGGTCGAGGTCGAGCAGCTGCTCATACGGTACGTCCGCCTCTGCCAGGAGCACGTTCATGTGACCCGGCATCCGGCCCGCGACCGGATGGATCGAGTAGTCGACCTTGATGCCCTTTTCTTCGAGCGCCATACCGAGGTCCCGCGTGGCGTGCTGCGCCTGAGCGACGGCAAGACCGTAGCCGGGAACGAAGATGACGCTGTCGGCATAGCCGAGAGCGATGGCGACGTCATCGGCCGTAGCCCGGTTCACCGGCTTGTCGGACAGCTCGCCGGCGCTCACGCTGCTGGAGCCAAAACCGGAGAAGAGCACGTTGCCGAGAGTCCGGTTCATCGCCTCACCCATCTGGACGGTGAGGATGAATCCGGCGGCGCCGACCAAGGCACCGCCGATTATCAGTGCCGAATTCCCGATGATGAACCCGGCCATGGAGGCGGCAACGCCCGATAGGGAGTTCAGCAGCGAGATCACGACCGGCATGTCGGCGCCGCCGATCGGCAGGACCCCGAACACTCCGAGAACCAGGGCAATGGCGACGATTATCCAGTACGGGGCGACAACGC
>CAMYJM010000425.1 GCA_947258635.1 uncultured Acidimicrobiaceae bacterium | reverse complement strand
GGAATGATGCCCAGAGACACTGCGTCTGACACCCACACCTGCCCATCCACCACTACGGGCGGCGAGAGCTTCCCACCAATCGGGAGTGTGACCGCGACGCGGTGCTCCAGCGTGTCAATGATGGTCACGGTGCCGTCGTCGCGGTTGACGATCCAAATCTCGTCTCCCACGCGGATCGGAGGGTGCGCCCCGCTGCCGAGGGTGGCAATGGTTTTCGGTGCGGTGACGGAGAAAGGGTCGATGCGAGTTACTTCGCCTGAGTCCCGCCCGACGACCCAGAGGCCGCCGTTCGCAAAGACGGGAGTCATCGGGAATCCAGATAGCGAGACCGCTTCCTCGACAACGTACGTCTCGGGGTTGATCGGCACGAGCTTGAAATCCTGGCGGGCGGCGACCCAGACCCGCCCTCCGGCAGGCACGGGGGTGTCCAGCCGGTTACCCACGGGAATCGATTCGACGACCTCCAGCGTGGTCTTGTCAATCACGCGGAGTAGACCGCCCACGCGGCTCGGTACCCACAATTGGCCGTCCCGATCGAGCGGGCGTGTCGGGTTGTCACCGACCGGGATCTCGACGGTGTCCAACGTAACCGGGTCGATCCGGACGATGGCCGATACCGCGCCGATCAACGTCGTCCACACGTATTCGTCATCCGCGAACAGAATCTGCGGACCGTCGCCGACCTCAAAGGATCTGGGACTCCAATCCGGGCCATCGGGCGCTGCGGTCCCGGTCGTATCCGGGAGCGCGGCAGTCGTTGACAGCAAAGGCGCTAGTGCGAGCGGGGCTGAGGTGGCGGCAGCCGTCGTGGGCGACGGTGCGGTAGTCGGCGCCGTCGTCGGGTCCGGGTCATCGGTCGCGTTGGCGTTGAGGACTGCGCCGAGGACTGCTGCCAGCCCGACCAAGCCCGCCCACAGGGCGAAGCGGGCTCGCGAGGAGCCTCTGACGGAAGGCACAGGTTCGCCGGGAGGCGGCGCGACGTCGTCGCCCTGGATGGTCGCGACTTCGGCTGCCGCATCGGCGACGCTGTCCTGTGGCGCCATGTACAGGACCGGTGCGATCTCTTCCGACTCGTCGTTCACGCCAACCAGCTGGAGGGCAGGTGGGTTCGGCGCGGCAACCGGTGTCCGTGGTGGCTGTCGGACTTGTGGCGGAATGGGCCGCGCCGCCGGCCGCTTCACAGCTGGGGAGCCTAGAGACAGATCGGGGCTCTGCTCGAGGATCTGCTGTTCGAGCCGACGCAATTCCGGAGACGCATCGATCCCGAGCTCCTCGGCCAGGGTCGTACGGATCCGCTGGTAAGCCCGCAGCGCTTCTGCCTGGCGCCCGGATCTGTAGAGCGCCAGCATGAGTTGTGAATGGAATGTCTCGCGGAAAGGATGCTCCGCCGTCAGGGCATCGAGCTCACCGATCAGCTCGCGGTGCCTGCCGCAGGCAAGATCGGCATCAACTCTGGTTTCGAGGGCTGCCGTTCGCTGTTCATTGAGTTGGGCGATGTGAAGGTCGAGCTCGGGCCCCCCGTCAACATCCTGATAGGGCCGGCCTCGCCACATCTCTAGAGCGAGCCGCAGTTGATCGGCGGCGGTCGCACAATCCTCGATGAGCAGACCGCGAGCGCTCTCCACTTCGCCGGTAAACTCGATGGAGTCGACGGTCGCGCTTTCGAGCTGGAGCTTGTACGCGTGACCGGACGAGATGATGGTGTCACCGAGGCGCCCCCGCAGATTCGAAACGTAGGTCTGCACAGAGTGCCGAGAGCCGTCGGCCGCCTCGTCGCCGTACATCCCCTCGACAATCCGATCCGTGCTTATCGAGTGTCCCGCATTGGCGACGAGCAGCGCCAACACCGTCCGTTGCTTGCGACCCCCCAGGTCTACGAAGGCATCCCCGTCGAGTACCTCAAGCGGGCCGAGTACTCGGAACTCCATCTTCGAACCGTACTCGTACGAATCGGATGGCGCGCGGAGTCCCAACGGGACCGTCGCGCGGCGCCTCCCCCCTCCTCATCCGGATCGCTCGCGACTAGCAAAGCGGCAGGCGTTCTCGGGAACGGCTTCCCGACGACGAGAACCCCCCGTCAGAACTTGGACTCCCACGGCGGCCAGCTCTCCGGTGGAACGAATGCTTCCGGGAAGGGCTTGGTCTCGCCGTGGTCCGTCATCGCCCATCCCTTGGGATACCAGGGAATGTCCGAGACGCACGCCACCAGCTCATAGAGCATGGCCTTGAGCGTTGTGGGGACGGCACCGGCGCCGTACATGCGCCGCAGCGCCGGACCCGGCGAGGACTCCGTGGTCGCAAGACAGTCTTCGAGGAGGAACACCTCGTAACCCAGTTCGAGCAGTCCCAGGGTCGATTGCAGGATGCAGACGTCGGTCTCGGCGCCGGCCACGGCGATCTGGCGAACCCCCATTGCCGCGACATCGTTCAAGATCTCCGGTTCGGTCATGCAGCCGAAGTAGTTCTTGACGTGGCGGGGTCGCCCGGCCGGATACAGCTTCTCCAGCCTCTCGGGAAGCTCGCCGTTGTCGTCGACGGGGGTCTCGAAGGTGGTGACGAGGGGCAGGTCCATCCAGTCGGCGATCATCAGCAGGTGCTCCAGACGCACATCGAGCGCTTCGCGCCCTTCCTTGTCATTCTCAAACGCGAGATCCAGGAAGAACGGCTGAACATCGATCAGCAACACGCCCACATCTGATCGGTCGATCCGCGGCACGGCCACGTTTGCCTCGCTCTCTACTCCCCGACTGGTGCCTACTGCACCAGTCCAAGTTCGGCCATCATCTTCAGTCGACCTGCTCTTTCGTGATGATCAACGGGGGCGACATGATGTTGAGATTCTCCACCGGCCGCACGATCAAGCCGCGGGCGTCACACTCGTTGGAGACTCGTTTGCCGATATCGACCTGATAGGGATACTCCTCGCCGGTCGCGCTGTCCCGGACGAACTCAATGCACACCATCAGGTGCGAACCGCGAACGTCGCCCACCATGGGGAGGTCGCGCAGCGAGTTCAACCGTTCCATGAAGTACGGCCCGATCTCGCGGACGTGCTCGAGGATGCCCTCATCCTCGAGGATCTCGATGTTCTTGAGCGCCGCGGCGCAGGAGACGGGATGGCCCCCGTAGGTGTATCCCATCGGTAGATAGCCCGGACCCTTGCCGGTTTCCGAGATGACCTCGAAGATCCGATCCGAGAAGATCACCGCTCCGAGCGGCAGGTAGCCGGACGTGAGGCCTTTGGCGGTTGTGATGATGTCGGGCTGGATGCCGAAGATCTTCTCGGAGGCGAACCACTCGCCGAGCCGGCCGAAGCCGGTTACCACCTCGTCTGACACATAGATGATGTCGTTGTCCCGGCAGTACTTCCAGATGCGCTCGAGGTAGTTGGCCGGAGGCGGGACCACACCGCCGGAGCCCATGATCGGCTCGGCGAAGAACGCCGACACATGCCCCGGCCCCCCGAGCTCGGCGACCAACTCCGCGAACTCGGCGTACAGCTTGTCGGCGAAAGCCTCTTCGGCCAGCCCGCCGCCGTAGCGATAGATGTTGGGCGAGCTCAGCAGATGGACGTTGTCGAGAAACTCGAGCTCCTCGACCCGATCGCCCGGCTTGCCGCCGATCGACACCGAGGCATACGTCTGGCCGTGATAGGCATCGACCCGCGAGATCACATGACGCTTCTCGGGCAAGCCGCGGATGGCGTGATAGAACTGGGCCAGTCGGTAGGCCATGTCATTGGCGGTTGAGCCGCCCGTGGTGAAGAAGACATGGTTCAGGTCGCCGGGCGCCAACTCAGCGAGCTTGGTTGCCAGGTCGGCGGCAGGGATGTGGGTCATGTCGACGAACGGGTTCGAATAGGCCAGCAGCCGCACCTGGTCGGCAATGGCCTCTGCCATGTCCTCGCGTCCGAGCCCGATGTTCGTGCACCACAGGCCACCAACGGCGTCCACATAGCGCTTGCCGTCGGTGTCGGTGATGTAGGCGCCCTCTCCCGAGGCGATCGGGAGCGCCCCGTCGGCGGCGAAGCTCTCAAAGATCTGATAGGGATGGAGGTGGTGGTGGCGCAATGCAGGGCGCCGCCGAACATCGAAACGTCGATGAAGTCGACGGGGATCACGTCGAAGCCGAGCCCGTCGAGTTGCTCCATGAAAGCCTTCTCGCTGGCCTCAACGCAGATCGTGTTGGGGTCGATCGAAAACACGTTGTAGCCGAGCGACTCGTGGCACATCGAATACGGCGGTTGTTTGGCTCCCGAGACCGGGGCGCCATCGATGATCTCCCAATCGTTGATCCGCAACAGCTCGTGGAATTCCGGAACCAGCGATGGGTAATGGCGGTTGACGATTATCTGGCCGGGGCGGAGGGGTACGAGGGTCACGTCGATG
The DNA here is from genome assembly GCA_947258635.1 of uncultured Acidimicrobiaceae bacterium. GTDB lineage: Bacteria > Actinomycetota > Acidimicrobiia > Spongiisociales > UBA5794 > JAHEJX01. Next base: position 2,415 of record CAMYJM010000425.1, on the reverse strand, counting down.
TGCCACGGTTGTACGGTCCCTCCGAAGCCGAGCACGTGAACCCGGTAGCCCCGCGACTCGAAGTGGCGTTTGAACCAGTCGAGGCCGGCGTTGTTGGTCGGGCCCGAGTGCTGGATGAAGATGTCTTTGCCGAAACGCATGGCGTCGGCGACGTCGAAGAGCGGCTCCTTCTCGGTGAGGTGGAACTCGTAGCGCTCCATACGGGCCGTGAGTTCCTCTTCGGACCAAGTGCCATAGAAGTCGTCCCAGTAGCCGGGAACGTACGACTCGTCGGAGAGGCGCGGCTTGGGGGCGGCTTCCCAGAGGAAGTTCGGATCTTCCCTGAAGTACTGCTCGAGGAGCGGCTTGTAGGCGAGGAACTCGAACCAGCGGGCCCGTTGCGACATGGTCGCCTCGAGGATCTCGTTGCCGTAGGCCATGAGGATGTCACGGGGCGGCATCGTGCCGAACATGTGCTCGCACTCCCAGTCGGGTGTGCGCACGTATTGGCGGTCATCCATCGAGGTCGGCCGATCCACCCTGATCCCCCGCCCGGCGAGCATGGCGGCGAAGGCCTCCATCTGCTCGGTGGCTTTGTCGACGTAGCTGTCGGGGATGGGGATCCACTCACCGGGCTTGATCCCGAGCTCCGGCAGGTCGAGGACCATTCCCGGCTCGGGGGCCCCCACCATCCGGCTATCGATCCGACCAACGATGACGTGCTTGAGCGGGTCCCATTCATTCCAGGAATTGACCTTCGTCATCAACGCCTCCGCAGCTTGATTCCGGATCGCCGGGCCAGCCTATCAAATGATAGATAGACTGTCGATGAGGCTGCCAGCCCTTCGGGCAGGCTCCTCAGCGGATCTACAAGGAGCGTGCGATGACAGCTGAACTCGCCTACCTCACGGCTACTGAGGCCGTCGCCCGGTTTCGTGATCGGGACTTGTCCCCGGTCGAACTCCTCGAAGCCGTGATTGCTCGAGCCGAGGCAACCGAGCCCCACATCAACGCCTTCATGGACACCTACTTCGATGAGGCACGCGCCCAGGCGCGCAAGGCTGCAGACGCCTATGTGGCCGGCACCGCCCGGTCGCTGGAAGGGATCCCGGTCGCGATCAAGGATGAGCCGCGCATCGCCGGGCGTCGGTGGACCCAGGGCTCGTTGCTGTTCAGAGACGTGATAGCCGACGCCACCGACCCGGTCGCGCAACGGGTTCTCGACGCCGGAGGTATTGCGCATGCCCACACGACCACGCCCGAATTCTCGATGGCGATCGTCACCTGGACCCACCTCCACGGAATCACCCGCTCCCCCTGGAACCTGTCCACAACGTGCGGCGGATCTTCCGGAGGATCGGCAGCCAGCCTGGCGGCGGGATCGTCTGTGCTCGCCACCGGCAGCGACATCGGCGGCTCCATTCGGATCCCGGCCGCGATGAACGGGCTCGTCGGGTTCAAGCCACCGTGGGGTCGAGTGCCCGAGCTATGGCCGTGGAACCGCGAACCGTACGCCGCCTCGGGGCCGCTGGGACGCAGCGTTGCCGACGTCATCATGTTCGAGAACGTGATCTCCGGGCCTTTGGTCGGTGACATGTACTCGTTGCCACCGCTCGAGCTTCCGAAGGAGATGCCGCCGGTCGCGGGGATGCGGATCGCCCTGAGCCCCGACCTCGGCTACTTCAACCCTGACCAGGAAATCGTCGACGCGCTCGAAGCGGCCGCCGCACGCCTCCGCGAACTCGGAGCGGATGTCGACCGCATTGAGATGAACTGGACGGATCGAGCTTTCGAAACCGCAATGACCCACCTCTCGTTCCAGTCCGGCGAGATTCTGGGAAGCGTCATCCCCGATCCGGCCGATGAGCGTCTGACTCCGTATATCCGGGAGTTCCTCGAACACCCCCCGGTGTCGACCGGCGAGTGGCTGGAGAGCTGGCGCTACGGCGACGAGATGTACGCCGAGTTGCAGCGGAAAGCCTTCCTTGCGGGGTACGACGCTCTCATCTGCCCAACGGTCGTCACGACTTCAATCGCGGCCGACTTCGGCCACCCGGATTCAGAGGCCCAGGGTGGTCTGAGCGACATGCTCGGTCTGGTGATGACGTACCCGTTCAACATCCTCGGGAAGCTCCCGGTGGTCAACATGCCGATAGGTATCGCCCCGAGCACCGGCGTCCCGATGGGCATGCAGATCGTCGGCCCACCGGATGCGGACGCCGTGCCATTCCGAGTGGCGCTCGGTCTCTAGGCGGCGAATGGCAAGTTCTTCGATAACCACCGCCCGGACTTGAAGCCGTTCTGACGGAGCACCGGAGAAGGCCACCGCGATGTGTCACACCGGTGGGGACGAGGTTGGTTTGGGTGAGGCCCACCCGTCTCTGAGCCTGAGGGTCTGCCGAAAGCCAAACGTCCCGAGCCGGGTCCCTTCAGGCG
>CAMYJM010000424.1:2930-3465 GCA_947258635.1 uncultured Acidimicrobiaceae bacterium | reverse complement strand
CTTTCTCGATCGAGCTGTTGCCGCCGGAGTGATCCACCGCGACGTGCGCAACCGATTGCTCGACTTCTACCGGGAATCGCCGGCGCCCGCCGCGGCTCCCGTCCGTGACGCCCACGCCGACTCCGTTGCCCACCTCCTCACACACGCTCCCCCACCCGTTCTGCCGCGGGAGGAGCGGCCCGCCGCTGTCTCCCGTCCGGCGGCGATAGCGCCGGCGCGGGTCGATGTGCCTCCGGCCGCCGTCCCGGCCCCGGCGCCCTCCGGGCAACCAGGGCCCGGACGTGGGAGCGTTCCCAGCCCGCTGGAGCAACACGTGATTCGCCTGCGCGAACGCGGCTCCGAGCTGTGGGAAGCGGCCTCATCGGACATCGCGCTGCATGGACTCGCCTACCTCGGTGTGCTTCTCACCTTCGTTGGGGTGCTCGGCTTCCTCCTTTTCGCCTTCCAGGACGTGCCGAACTCGGTACAACCGGTGGTCGAGGTCTTCATCGCGTTTGTGTTCTTCGGGTGGGCCTGGGTGCTGCGCCGCCAGGAG
>CAMYJM010000424.1:0-2861 GCA_947258635.1 uncultured Acidimicrobiaceae bacterium | reverse complement strand
TCGAGCTGATCGGGGGCATGACCTTGCCCCTCGTCTTGTTCGCCGGCTTCGTCGACGATGCACCGATCCCTCCGGACGCCACCGGCGGATTGCTGGTGGCGGTCATGACGCTCACCTCCCTGGGGCTGGCGGCAGCCTTTGCCGCAGTCAGCCGCAGGCGGCCCGGATCAATGCTGCGCTTTCTGGTAGCGCCGATGGTGTGGCTCGGCGCCCTCGCTCTCGGCTTTGTGTTCAAGACCGACGAGCCGCTGCAGGGCATCGCCATTACGCGTCTCGTCTCTGCCCAGCCGGCGCTGGCCGCGGTTGCGATTGCGGCCGTGCTGGCGTTCGCCAGACGGGGCGGCGCCCTCCGCCGGTTCGAGAGGTCCGCGATGTTCGCCGGCTTCGTTGGGGTACCGGCGACGTATGCGTTGACGCTTGGTCTCGCCACGGCAGAAGGGTGGAGCCACCCGCTGAGCGGCGTCTTCGTCGGCCTGGCCACCATCGTCTCGGTCCACGCCATCGCCGGGTTTTTCGATCGCACCCGCATCGCGGTTCTCGCCACGCCGGCGCTACTCGCCGGAGCGATCGCACCGCTGATCGAGATCACCGGAATGGCATGGGCCGGCGTAGTGGCCGCGGTCGCGTACCTTGCGGCCCTCGAGTGGATCGGTCGGGACGAAGACGCCGATCCGGTGGTGTGGATCATGGCCGCCGCCGGTGCCGCCGTCGGCCTGGCAATGTCGCTGGGGACGGCTCCGGCCGCGCTCGTCGGCTTCGCCGCCGCCTCGCTGTGGGCTCACGGGCGCCGCGTCACCGGAATCCCGATCGAGGGTGCCGCCGATGTGCTCACGGCGGCCGCCGCCATCCTGCCGATCGGGGTCGGCTGGGCGCTATGGCATCTCCTGGGGCATCACCCCGCTCTGCTGCTGATGGCGGCCATCCTCCTTGCGGTCGCCCTCGGCGCTCGCCGGCTCGCCGGCCAGGACATCTTCTGGTCGCTGTGGCCGCCGGCCTTGGCCGTCGTCGTCGGCGCCCTCTCCGTTGACCGGAGCGTGTTCACGTCGATCGCACCGGTGGGTGCCGATCCGCTGATCATCTTCACACTGGCGTTGGTGGCCGCAACGATCCTCCTCGGCCGGGAGTGGCCGGGACTGCGCGTATGGGCCGCAACCGTGATCGGCGTCGTCGCCGTGCTCCCCTATACCGGGCTGGCGTGGGCCGGGGCGATCGCCACCGTCGCCTCCGTGGCGGTTCTCGAGTGGATCGGCCGCGCCGAAGAACCGGACGCAATCGTGTGGAGTGCGGCCCTCCTCGGCGGCGCCGCCGGCCTGGCGCTGTCACTGTCCGCGGCGCCGGCTGCCCTTGTCGGCTTCGCCGCCGCCTCGCTGTGGGCCCACTGGCGCCGCCTCACCGGAATCCCCATCGAAGGTGCCGCCGATGCGACCACGGCGGCCGCCGCCATCCTGCCGATCGGGGTCGGCTGGGCGCTATGGGATCTCATGGCGCACTACCCCGCCGTGCTGTTGATGGCCGCCATCGTCTTCGCGATCGCCGCCGCGGCCCGGCGGCTCGACCCCGAGGACATGTTCTGGTCACTGTGGCCCCCGGCCCTGGCCCTCGTTCTCGGCGGACTCGCCATGGACAACGTATTCCGCTCGGTGAGCGGTGAAGGGCCTGAGAGTCTCGCTCCGATCACGTTGCTGCTCGTGGCCGCGACTATCGCCCTTGGCCGGCGCTGGCCGGAGGTTCGCCTCTGGTTGGCAAGCGGGTCGGTCGCGGCCGCCGTCGCTCTCGGCCTCGAAGGCGCGGCGGCGACCCCGGAGGTTCGCGCCCTGGTGTGGGCGACCACCGGGCTGGCCGCGGTGATGGTTGCCGGCGTCTCGCAGAAGTCGCTGGCGGATCATCTGGCCGCGGTGGGCCACCTCACGATTACCGGCGCCCTGTTCATCGACGTCACCGGAGAGGCTTTTGCCGCCGTGATGTGGGCCTGGTCACTGGGCTGGTTGCTGTCACTCATCGCCGATTCAAGAGGGCAGGCCTCTCTGACCCGGTTGATGGAATCTGCGTTCGGCATCGATCTCTCGCCGGCAGGTGACGGCGAGTCATCTGGGAACGCCACCGCCCGGGCGACGCTGCGATGGATCGTTCCCGTCCTATTCGCTTCCAGCGCGCCTATTGCCACGCTGGCGACGGCGAACCTGTGGCCCGACTTCGTCAACAACCGCTCGTGGACCGGGGTTGCGCTTGCTCTCCTCGCCGTCGCCTACGCGTCCGCTACCAGGTGGTTGCCGGCCGGTGAGCCCTTACGGCGAGTGTTGGCCATAAGTGCCGCCGCCCTGGCGGTGATGGGGGTGGCGATCGCAGCCCCCGTTGCGTGGCCCACGATCCTGGCCACCGGCTCGACCGTCGTCGTCGCCCTGGCGCTCGCCGCGGATGATCGCCAGGTCGCATTCACGTGGTTCGCGTGGGTCATGTCGGGAGTGATGGCGGTGCTGCTCGCCGAGCGGGCCGGTGTCGCCCCGCGGTTCCTCTACCTGGTGTCGCTCAGCTGGGGTGTCGCCATGCTGCTCGGGGGCTTGATAGCCGACGACGTCGTGTCCGGCCGCCGTCCGCGCGGCGCGGGATTGCGAGCCGGCTGGGCACGCTATCCGGTGTTCATCGGGGCACTGGCAGTTCCAGTGAGCCTCGCCCCCGTGTTCTCCCTAGACGAGACAATCCTCGGCTGGTCCGCCCTGGCCGCCGCGGCCGGCTACTTCGTCGTCGCCATACTGATGCGAGCCGGTCTGCCGACCGCTCCGGGCTACGCACTCGCCGCAGTGGGAGCGGTGTCGCTCTCGCCCTGGTCGATCGGCGACGATCCGGCGCTCCTCCCCGTGGTG
>CAMYJM010000423.1 GCA_947258635.1 uncultured Acidimicrobiaceae bacterium | reverse complement strand
AGCGCGACGACGATGCCCGACGTGTTACCCGAAGGCATTGCAGACCGAGAAGAGAGGATTCGCACGATCCTCGAGCCAGAGTTGGCCGAGCGAGTCCTGCGCTTCTTCGCTGCATATTGAGGTAACGGGTCCGACAAGCAGCCGGCCAACCAGTGCCAACGCCGGGTGGTCCCTATTGTGCCGGTGACACGAAAGGACACCGATGCAGAGACTGATCGAGTGCGTCCCCAACTTCAGCGAAGGTCGCGACCAAACGGTGATCGATGCAATTGCGGGCCACATCGAGACGGTTGACGGCGTCACACTGCTCGACGTCGACCCCGGCCGGGCGACGAACCGTACCGTCGTCACGTTTGTCGGGTCGCCGGAAGACGTCATCGAGGCTGCCGTCAGGGGCGCCGCCAAGGCAGCCGAGCTCATTGACATGAGTCGACACAAAGGGGAGCACCCCCGGTTCGGCGCGACCGACGTCTGCCCTCTCGTGCCGGTCGCCGGCGTCACCATGGAAGAGACGGTCGAGTACGCCCACCAGCTGGCCCGGCGGCTGGCGGACGAGGTCGGCCTGTCGATCTACTGCTACGAGAACGCCGCGCTGGTCCCGGCGCGCCGCAACCTCGCAGACGTGCGCGCCGGCGAGTATGAGGGCCTGGAATCGCGCTTGCAGGACCCGAACTGGCAGCCAGATTTCGGCCCCGCAACCTTCAATCCCCGCTCCGGAGCCACCGCGGTCGGGGCCCGAGGCTTCCTGGTCGCCTACAACATCAACCTCAACACCACATCGACCCGGCGGGCCAACGCGATCGCGTTCGACGTGCGCGAACGGGGCAGGGTCAAACGCACGGGCCATCCCCTCACCGGCGAGATCGAGCTCGACGAGAACGGCGAGGAGGTATGGATCCCGGGATCGTTGAAGAACGTCAAGGCGATCGGATGGTTCATAGAGGAATATGGCGTGGCTCAGATCTCGATGAACCTGACCGACATCGGGGTCACGCCGGTGCACCTCGCGTTCGACGAGGTCGTCGAGCGCGCCGCGGCACGGGGAGTTCGCGTGACGGGCTCGGAACTGGTTGGGCTCAACCCCCGCGACGCGATGCTCGAGGCCGGGCGCCACTACCTGCGCCGCCAGCAACGGTCCACCGGAGTTGCCGATGCCGAGCTGATCAAGATCGCCGTCAAGTCGCTCGGCCTCGACGAACTGGGGCCGTTCGACCCGCATGAGAAGATCATCGAGTACGCCGTCGCCGAGGGTGGCGACCGGCTGGCGGAAATATCGGTCCGGCGTTTCGTCGAGGAGACGGCCTCCGAGTCGGTGGCCCCCGGTGGCGGTTCGGTGGCGGCCAACCTGGGCGCGCTCGGGGCCGCCCTGGGAACGATGGTCGCCAACATCTCTGCTCACAAGCGCGGTTGGGACGACCGGTGGGAGGAGTTCTCGACCTGGGCCGACCAGGGAAAGGCTTGCCACGACGAGCTCGTGACATTGATCGATGCCGACACGGATGCCTTCCGGGACATCATGGCCGCCCTCGGAATGCCGCAGAACACTGACGCGGCGAAGGCGGCCCGCGACGAAGCGATCGAAGCGGCGACCCGCCGGGCCATCGAGGTCCCCCTGCGGGTGATGGAGGTCGCCCTTTCCTCGATGGAAGTCATCGGTGCCATGGCCGAGATCGGGATTGCGGCTTCGGTCTCGGATGCCGGTGTGGGGGCGCTCTGCGCCCGCTCCGCGGTGATGGGTGCCTATCTCAACGTGCGGATCAACGCGGCGGGCCTCACCGACGAGGCAGCGGCCGCCGAGTGTTTGCGCCGGGGGCGCACCCTCCAGGACCAGGCAATCGCTCGCGAGGCGGAAATCCTGGCCGAGATCGAACGCCGCCTCTGAAGCGCCTGACTCGAGCGGACGCCACGTTCACGCGCCCCTCCGCCGCTCTGGACGCGGCCGCGCCTCACTCACCGGCGCCGCCTCGCCTCCTCCATCGCGACATTATTGCGCCCGGGATCACGCCGGCGAGATGAAAGGGGACGAAACGTCCGACGTCGGGTTCTCCTCCGGCCAGCCATACCACCGCATAGACAGCCCACACCATCACACCGACTGCGATGAGGAGCCGGCCTGCTTGGCGCATCGTCATCAGTCAAGAACCTCCTCGGACTCGACAGATACGAGCGCGAAAGTATGGGCCGTCTGGCCGGGAACGTTAATCGCTATCGGCCGCCACTCGCTACGTCACGCGTTATCAAGACAACCTTGCCGGCGGGTCCGCCGCGTTCGACCAGCTCATGAGCGCGCGCGACCTGGACGAGCGGGATGTGGGCTCCCACGATGGGTCTCGTCTTTCCTGCGGCCGCGTAGTCGAGAAGGTCGACCAGGGTTTCCCGGTACCCGGCGTTGTTCTTGGGAAACTCCTCCATGCCCCCGGACAGGGGCACTCGTTTGCCGTCGGGGAGGAGCTTGAGCAGGCCGACCGTCGCCAAGCTCAACGGGATTGCCTGGGCCCCTGCCACCATACCGAGCAACACCAATCGCCCACCCTTGCGCAGGGTTCGATAGGAGCGCCACAATTGCCGGCCGCCGCCGATGATGTCGAACACTGCATCCACCCCGTCGTCGGTGAGGGCGCCGATCCGCTCGACGAAATCCTCCGTGCGATAGTCGATGGGGGTGGCCCCGAGCGCAGCCACAACCTCGTGCTTGCGTGCCGACGCCGTGCCGTACATCTCCAGCCCCGCCAACTTGCCGAGCTGGAGCAGAGCGGTCCCGACACCTCCTGCGGCGCCCTGCACCAGGATGCGCTCCCCGCTGTGCACCCGTGCCGTCTCGTGCAGCGCCCGGTGCGCGGTGAGGTAGTTGACGACGACGGC
>CAMYJM010000422.1 GCA_947258635.1 uncultured Acidimicrobiaceae bacterium | reverse complement strand
CCGGCGGACCACGGGATTCTTGCCGGGACGCGACGGCGAGCGGTCGTCGCGCTTGAGTGTCACGTCGTAGTCGCCGGTTTCGGCGTGGAACTGCGCCCAGTTCACCGTGGGGACTCGCCCCACCATGTTGAACCGGTCTTCGGCCTCGCGAAACAGAATGACATCGCCGATCACGTAGCCGTCGTAGTTGCACGGCACGAAGTGCTTGGCTTTCGTGACCGGGAAGTTGGCAAAGCTGTTGATACCGAGGAAGGACAACAGTCTGAGGGCGTCGGGGCCTGCGACCGTGAGCTCCGCCATGTGGTGCGACTGGTCGTAGAGGACGGCGGTCTCGCGCCAGGCGCGCTGCTCATCGCGCCAGTTGGTGAACTCGGGAGGAACAACCGGGTAGACGTAGGCGCCGATCTGTGAGTTGCGCAGCATGTCAACCGTGTTTCCGGCGGCTTGAAGAACATCTTCCAGGCTGGCTTTGCTCACGATCGATCCTCCTCGATTCGGGACGGGGAGCGTCCTCTCAGGCGAAGTTAGTGCCGGGCGCAGCCAGGGACAATGGGCAATCGTACATTGCAGCCGTGGTGGTGGCCCTATTCGAAGTCTTCCTCGCGCAGACCGAAGGCCGGGTGGCGGATCTTGGAAAGCACCGCTCGCTCGATTTGGCCTATCCGCTCAGCGCTCACCCCGAGAAGAACGCCGATATCAGAACGGCTGCGCGGTGCGCCGTCGGTGAACCCGAATCGTTCGCGCAAGATGCGCCGCTCCCGGTCGTTCAGGCGGTCGATCGCCTCGAGCAAGCGCGCCGTGACATCGGCATCGATCACCTCGCCTTCCGGGCTGGGATCGTCGTCGGTGACGATGAAGTCGCCGAGCTCGGCGCCGTCGTCCCCGATGGGAGCTTCGAGCGACACGGCATCCCCGATACGAAGGGCCTCGTCGACGTCACGGGCATCCAATCCGGACCGTTCTGCGATTTCATCCACCGTTGGCCGCCGGCCCGATTCGGCCTGCAGTTCGCTGGCCGCACTCTTGGCTTTCAAGGCAACGCTATGGAGGCGCGGCGGCACGCGGATCGTGCGTCCTTTCTCCTGCAGCGCCCGGGTCACCGCCTGGCGAATCCACCACGTGGCGTATGTCGAGAATTTGAAGCCACGACGCCAGTCGAATTTGTCGACGGCCCGCATGAGGCCGATGCTGCCGTCCTGAATCAGATCGACCAACTCCAGACTCGACGAGAAGCTCCGATAACGCCTGGCGATCGAGACGACGAGGCGCATGTTGGATTCCAGGAACCTCGACCGGGCCTGATTCCCCTGGTTGACGAGGTCCTGGAGGACGGCTCTCTCGTCGTCGGGGACACCGGCCGCCAGCTTCTTGGAAGCGGCCCGCCCCGCCTCGAGGCGCTTGGCCAGATCAACTTCTTCTTCGGGGGTGAGCAGCGGGTGGCGGCCAATGTCTTCGAGAAACACCGCCAGCAGATCATCCGGTACGTTGTCTCGAACCTTGGCACCAGCCATTCGATCGCATCCTTGTCAGCGTCTCCCCATTTATACGTAGATGGGATGGTCGCCGGATCGTGCCGATGCCCAATTCGAGACCCGATCGCCGATGTGATGAGGGTGATCGGGGGCTGCCGGGCGCCGGCCGGCCGCGGGTCACTCGGCGGCGGCGTATCCGTCGCGAGTCTGGGGCAGCTTCATCCCGAGAATCGAACCGGCCACCTGCGTCCGCAGCACCTGGGCGGTGCCTCCGCCGATCGTGAACATGCGGGCATCGCGCACCATACGCTCCAGCGGCAGGTTCCGGGAGTAGCCGGCGGCGCCGTGGAGTTGCAGGGCGTCGTTGGTCACCCTGATTGCAGTCTCCGCCGTCAAGATCTTGGCCTGGGCGGCGCGGCGGAGGTCGGGAAATCCATTCGTGGTGTCGGCGGCCGCCTCATAACACAACGCCCGGGCGGCTTCGAGGCCGATCGACATGTCGGCGAGCATCCATTGCAGGCCCTGGAACTCGGCAATCGGCCTGCCGAACTGGCGGCGCTGCTTGACGAAATCGACCGCAAGCTCGAATGCGCCCTGCGCGATTCCGAGCGCAACAGTGGCGGCACCGACCCGCTGGCCGTTGTACGCCTGCATCAAGGATGCGAAGCCTCGCCCAAAACCGGCCGGCGGCATCAGCACCATGGCGGCGGGCACAGCCATGTCGCTGAGGACGATCTCGGTTTCGGGTAGACCCCGCAGCCCCATCGCCGGCTCGCGGCGGCCGACTTCGAGGCCGGCGGATTCGCCCCGTACGGCGATGAACCCGCCGATCCCGACCGTCTCCCCGTTCTCAACGACACGAGCGAAGACGAGGTGCAGCTTCGAGACGCCCCCTCCGGTGATCCAGTGTTTCGTGCCGTTGAGGATGTAGCGATCACCGTCGCGGACCGCGGTCGTGGTCATCTCGGTGGCGGCGCTCCCCGCTCCCGGCTCGGTGATGCAAATCGCCGGCTTGTCTCCGGCGAGCACGAGGCCGGCCGCCAGTTCTTTCTGCTCGTCGGTGCCGTACGCCATGATGGCCCCGATGGCGCCCATGTTGGCCTCGACCACGATCCGCCCAGTCACGCCACATGCCCGGGCCAGTTGCTCGATCACCAGGACGGCATCGAGATAGCTCGCTCCCCCGCCTCCCAGACTCCGGGGAATCGTCATCCCCATGAAGCCCGCATCGACGAGCCGTTCGACAGAGGACGACGGGTATTCCTCGGTGCGGTCGATCTCGGCCGCCAACGGGGCGGCAACCTCGTCGGCAAACCGCCGCGCCGTCGCCTGCAGTGACCGCTGCTCGTCCGTGAGCATCCCCATATGATCACCCACCTCCCTTGGTGCCTCAGG
>CAMYJM010000421.1 GCA_947258635.1 uncultured Acidimicrobiaceae bacterium | reverse complement strand
CAGCCCTGCGGACCGGGCCAGCGCACTGCGCACCGTGCACGAGGCACTTGACGTGTCGACGTACACGCCGACAACCAACTGACCCGAGGCAACTCACCTGAATTCAACGAAGCCGACGACAGCGACCGCGATCGCGCTGGCGCTGATCGCGTCATTCCTATGGGCCAGCTCTTTCATCTACATCGAGGTCGGCCTCGACTACATCGCGCCGATCAGCTTCGCCGCTTTGCGGTACCTGATCGGAGCAGCTGCGCTAGTGGCGTATTGGGTCTATCGGGGTGGCCTCGACAGGCGCACGGTAACCGGCAGCGCCTTGTGGCCGGTGGTCGGTCTCGGCGTCTTGCTCTACACCGCGGTACCGGCCCTGCAGTTCCTGGGGCTCGACCAGACGGAGGCGGTGACCTTCAATTTCGTCTTCCAGGCCGGAATCCCGCTCGTGCTCGCCCTGACCGCGGGCACCATCCTCAAAGAGCGAACGAGCTGGTGGGAATGGCTCGGCGTGGCCGTAGTCGTCTCGGGAGCCTGGGTGTTCTTCCCGGTGGCCCCCAGCGGCGCCGACGGGCGCGGCGTCGCATTGGCCGCGGCCGCCGCGGTCTTCATCGGCGGATCGAACCTCATCCAACGACGAGTCCTGCGAGGCCCGGGTACGTCAGCTCTCGAAACGACGGCGCTGTCGATGACGACGGGGGCGGTGATACTGGCGATCGTCGCAGTCCTGGTCGACGATCTTCCCCGTCTCGACCTCAGACTTGTCGGCTTGCTGCTGGTACTCGGCATCATCAACACCGCCGTCGCCTTCTTCCTGTGGCATCGGGCAATGCAGACCTTGCGGGCACTGCACGCCGGCGTGATCGCCTCCACGCAACTCGTTTTTGTGCCGCTCATGGCGCGGTGGTACCTCAACGAGGCGTTTGGGCTGCGCCGGGCGCTTGGCTCGGCGATCGTCCTGGTTGGGATCGTGGTCGTCCATTCCTCTCGGGCCGGCGCCAGCCCAACGAACGTAGCCGAGATCGTGCATAGCGATCGCGTCCAGTGATGGCTCCTAGTAGTCCCGGCGTCGGGCCCGGTCCATCTCGCGCTTCTGTTCGCGCTCCTTGATCTTCTGCCTCTTGTCGTAGCGTCGAAGGCCCTTCGCCAACGCCATTTCCACCTTGGCGAGCCCGTGTGAGAAGTAGATCGACAGCGGCACCAGTGTCAGCCCGTCTCGAGCGATCCGTCCCGCCAGCGAATCGATCTCGCGACGATGCACCAGCAGTTTGCGCGGCCGGTCCGGATCGTGGCCTCCCCCCCGGGCGAAGCCATAGGGCGCGATATGGGCGTTGTTGAGCCACAGCTCGCCGGCGCGGACTTCGCCGTAGCCGTCCTTGAGCTGCACCTGGCCGGCACGAAGGCTCTTGACCTCAGAGCCGACGAGTTCGATGCCGCACTCCAAGGTCGCCACTATCTCGTAGTCGTGGCGTGCCTTACGGTTGCTGACGACGACCTTGCGGCCGGATGTGTCCTTAGCCATTCGGCCCGGAACACTACCGGCCGGCCGGGCGCCTCATACCGCCACGTCAGCCTGCCGCTTGCAGAGACCTGCCCTAGAGATAGCCCGCCGGGTCGACGGGGGCCCCCCCGATACGTACCTCGAAGTGGAGATGGGGGCCGGTGGCGAGGCCGCTGCTGCCGATATTGCCGATCACGTCGCCGGCGGCCACCACGCTCCCGGCGGATACGAGGACTTTGGACTGGTGGGCGTAGAGGGTCGTCATGCCGCCACCGTGATCGATTATCACGGTGAGCCCGTAGCCGCCGTAGGTGCCCGCTAGGAGCACTTTGCCGGCGCCACCGGCTTTGATCTGCTGCCCGTACGGCGCCGTCATATCGACACCGGTGTGCATCCGCGTGTACCCCAAGATGGGATGGAGTCGCAGCCCGAACGCGGAGGTTATCTTGCCGGGCACCGGCCGCACCAGCAGGCCCGGGGCGGTGCCGCCACTCCCGGAGGATCCGCGAATCAGTTCTTCGAGCCGCTGTTGCTCGGCGTCGAGCCCGTCGAGTTCCGACTCGAACTCATGGATGAGGTCGTCGAGAGCCGCCAGCAGAGCCTGTTCCTTGTCGAGCTCGCGGCGCACCGTCGCCGCCCGGCTCTTCCTCTCGGACGTCAGGTCGACCTGAAGCGCCTCGGCTGCAGCCAGCTCCCGGCGAACCGATGCCAGATGACGCCCCTCCTCCTCGATGCGGGCCTGCTGCCGTTCCTCCTCGCGGCCCAACGCCTCATAGCGATCGACGGAGGCCGCCGAGCGGTCGGCGACGATTTCGAGGAAGTAGATGGTGCGGGCCAAGTCGGAGATCTGCTCGGTCGAAATGAGCGCGGTCACCATGTCGCCTTGGGACTGACGCATGTACCGGTAGCGCACCCACTCCTGGGCCGCCCCCCGACTCTCCTGGATGCGGTGGCGCGTCACCGCCACCGCCTCATGTGCAGCCTGCAACTGTTGCTGAGTGGCCGCCAACTCGGCCCTGTTGTCCGCCAGCGACACCCGGATGTCGCCCAACGCCCTTTCAGACTCACCGAGGGCGGCCTGGGCCGCCTGGAGCCGGTGTTTCACGTCGAGGATTGACGCGACCAGTTCGGACCGGCCGGCGGCGGCGTCATCGATCTGCGCCTCGAGATCCTCGATCCGATCGAGAACGTCGGCCAGCTCGCCCTCCAGGTCGGCCGATGCGCTCGCCGTCGGCAGCGCCAGCAACCCAACCGAGAGTGCGACGACAGCCGCCCGGCGCCCCAGGCGCATCATGTTCGGATGTAGCGATGCACCGTGAGGCTGATCGCCGAGCCAACAGCTCCCACGGCAACGCCAAAGAGGACGATCATTACCGCCCGCTGCAGCAGGAAG
>CAMYJM010000420.1 GCA_947258635.1 uncultured Acidimicrobiaceae bacterium | reverse complement strand
TCATCGTTCCCGAAGAGCCGGGGACGACGATCCACATCGAGCTTGCCCAGCCGGGCAGCATTCCGGTCGGTGTCATCGACGGGGTGATCTCCGCTCTGGCGGACCAGCCGATCGGCGGCGTGTATCAGACGTTCATCGAGGGCAACACCGAGATGAACCGGGTGCTGGCCCGCACCGCGGAGTCGGGAGTGCTGTCGGGCGCCGACCAGGTCATCGTGGAGCAGGCCTTCGCCGAGAACGGCATCGCCCTCACCCAGGAGCCGGGCAACGACGTCGCGGCCGCGTTGCAGACGCTGCAGGCCGTCAGGACCTTCGGATAGGGAGGAGCACGCGAGGTGGCGTCTATCTACACGGGCGGCGATGGCGGTTTCATCGTCACGAACGAGTACTACGGGCTGGAGTACGAGCTCTACTCCGGTCCCGTCACGTACCAATTCGTCGTCGGCAGAGCGGCTCGCACGGTTTCGGATGCGCAGCTCTTTCCGCTCGACGCCATCGTCGAACGGGCGAGCTTCGACGTCGTCGCCACGGCTCCGGGCGCCAACGTCCCGCTCGCCGACGTTGCCGAGATCGAGGTCAGGTCCGCTGAGGGAGTAGAGGCAGACGCGGTCGCGGCCGTTGTCGTCGACTTTGGGACTCTGACCACGGTGAAGAACCTGAACCCGGGCTCCGGGCTCAGCCCCGCCGGCGTCTACATGTGGACGGGTACCGACTGGAAGCTCAACGAGGCACCCGCCTCCGAGTTCGCTTCGGAGCGGGTGTTGCTCGAATTCGCCGGAGCGGCCACGCAGGCACAGGTCGAGCAAAACGGCACAGTCGCGTTGCCCGCCTCCCCGGACAATCTCGAGCTGCTACTCGATGGAGTGGTCATCTGGACGAACCGGCAAGGTGGGGAGGAGATCCAGAACGGGTGGCGCGTCGACCGAACCGACCTCGTGCGCCAGACGCTGGCGCGGCTCAAGAGCGCCGCCCAGGTTGGACAAACGACCGTGTCGTTGCGCGTCGAGCTGCGGTCCGACGCGCTGGCCGACCTGAGTCTGACCCCCGACATCGACATCTCCCGGGTGCATCGTGTCGTTTTCCCCAACGGGCCCAGCCGGTCACTCGACAACGCAACCGAAGGCCCGGTGTCCATTGCTCTACCGCTGCCGACCGAGAGCTCCAACTGGAGCGTTGATACGGTCGAGGTGCGGGCTGCGGCATCGGTCGGCCCCCAGCGAACGCAGCCGGCCCGTGGCCCCGATTTCACAAGCAACGCCAAGCTGTGCCTGACGACGGGAAGATCCGTGCTGATGCGGCTGCCCGACCCGATCGTGTCTCGCTTTGCGACGATAATGGGGATTCGGGTCCCGATCGTTGCCGATGGCAGCCCCGGCGAGGTGGGCGGCCGGATGCTCGGCGTACGAGCCGACAGCGATGATCCGGGTGAGCCGATCGAGGGCGCCGTGCTGACACCGGTATCGGTGGCGGCGGGCGCCGAGCCGCAGTGGACGACACTCGAGCTTCCGGAAGGCCTCGACGTCGCCGGTGGACCCTTTTGGGTCGAGCTCATCGTCGGCTACGGCGATCTGGTTTGTGCGCTCACCCACAACGACGGGGGCCACGCCACGGCGCCGGGTGCGCTGGTACATCATCGATTGCCGGGCGGGGGGAGTCGCCCCCTCACCCAGTTCCGACCGGCGGAGCTGGGTGCGCTCTACGGGGCAATCAGAATCGTCGGCGAGGCAGATCCCAACTCTCCGATCGACGCGCTGACGCTCAACGTCGAGCATCCGGCGACCGGCGAGCTCGATGAGACGGTCGAGGTCGGCGCTACCCCAACCGCCGACGGCGCCGACATGTTGCTCAAGCTGCAGAGCTCGGCGCAGCCGCAAACGACTTCGCTCCAGCTGGTCGGTGCCACTGCGGTTGGTGGCGCGTTCACCTTCGACCAAATCGATGTGATCTATCGCGAGGAGGACTGATCATGACGGATACTGCAGGCGCCCGATTCTTCGATGGGCTCCGAGTCACCTCGGCTCACCTCAATCACGTGCAGTCGGTCGCCAGCGAGATGGACGGCGACCTCACCTCCGTGTATGGAGCCGGCAGGATCGGTCACGGGCTGGTGCTCGCCACCGACGGGGACTCCGTCACCATCGAGCCCGGTGTGGCGTTCACTGCTTCGGGTCTGCCGCTGCGGCGGCGTGAGCCTGCGGTTCTCGAGGTCCCGGACGGTGACGGGCCGTTCTCGGTTGTGCTCCGAGCCGCCAACGTGTTCGATGAGACGTCGATGGTTGGCGACGAGGCGACCATCGTCTTCCTTCTCACCGAGATCGAAGTGGCGATCGATCCCGAGGTCGATGCCGACTCCCTTGTCGTCGGGTCGGTGGCTCGCGATGGGGCCACGCTGAGCGTTGAGCAGAGTCTCGAGATGTGGGTCGCCGGCCCCGGGCACCGTCACAGCGGTGAGCTCGTCCAGGATGCCGATGGGGTGTGGCGGTACGACGGAGCCAGCCTCGACGGTATCGCCGGGACTCCCGGACCGGCCGGCGAAGCAGGGCCGCCCGGCCCGCAGGGTGAAGTTGGCCCGGCAGGGCCGCCGGGACCGCAAGGAGAACCCGGCCTGCCCGGCGAGGCGGCCGGGCAGGGCGATCCGGGTCCGCAGGGTGAGCCTGGCCCGCAGGGTGACCCCGGACCGGAAGGGCCTCCTGGTGCGCAGGGCGACCCCGGACCGGAAGGGCCTCCGGGTCCGCAGGGTGATCCGGGTCCGCAGGGGGAGCCTGGTGCGCAGGGTGAGCCTGGTGTGCAGGGTGAGCCTGGTGCGCAGGGTGACCCCCGACCGGAAGGGCCTCCTGGTGCGCAGGGCGATCCCGGACCGGAAGGGCCTCCGGGTGCGCAGGGCGAT
>CAMYJM010000419.1 GCA_947258635.1 uncultured Acidimicrobiaceae bacterium | reverse complement strand
GACCACGATCTGATTCTCGACGAGGTGAACCGTGGAATCGGTCCCCTTGAAATCGAAACGAGTGGTGATCTCACGTTGGGCCTGGTCGACAGCGTTGCGAACCTCCTGGAGGTCCACCCGGGATACAACATCGAAACTCGGCATGAGACCAGCTTAAGCCGCGAAGCACTGCAGATAGTCGCGTTGCGCTTAAGATTCCAGTGATTCGCAACCGCCCGGAGTTGGTGTAGATCAATGGAAAAGCCCGCCACGTTTGGGGCCACAGTCAGAGATCGCCGGCTCGCTCGCGGCTATTCGTTGGGCCAGCTGGCGACGAAGGTGCACAAGACCGCCGCCTCGATCCGCGCCTGGGAGCGGGGCGTCAACCATCCCGATGACGACGAGGTGGCGGCGCTGGCGGGGGCGCTCGACCTCGACGCGGCGGCCCTCATGGACCTGCTGGGCTCCGAAGACGCACCCCCGGCCGACAGCTTGCCGGCGGTTGCCGTGGCCGATCCGTGGTCCGAGGCGAACGGCGAGCCCGCCGCCCCAGACGTGCCGCCTGAGGCCGCGGGGGCAATAGACCGGCCGAAGGAGAAGGCTCGCACTGCCGTTGCCCCGGACGGCGGCCCCACCGACGTTCCACCGGCGGGAGCCGTTGACAGCTCCGAACCCGCCGATGAGCCGGCCCCCAAAGCCGAGACGGCCCCGGCCGCTATCCATGAAGCGATGACCGAGGCGGTTCCGGTCGTCGCAGCCGGCTCAGTCGCCGTCGCCGCGACGAGCTCGGCACCGGAGGCCGACCGGGCCCCACATCGGGTGTTCTCCTTCGGCGAGGGGGTCAACCCGATCCTGCAGGCCTGGGAGGCCGCGGTCGACTGGTACCGGCAGGTCTTCGACCCGAGTCGCCCGTGGATATACCGGGTGCGGATCGTGCTGCTAGTGATCTCGTTGTATGTGATGCTGCGCGTCCTCGGTTGGGCCTTGCCGCACCTGTGGGACGCCATCCAGGAAGTACTCGATTCGATCTCGTTCGGCTCGAGCGAGACCCCCGATGTCGCCAGCTGAGCGCCGTGGGCAACTGTCGCCTTCCGGATGATTTCGCTGTGCGTGTCTCGCTGATTACGATGCCGGAAGCCTGCCGGGATGCGGGCCTTGCGGCTTGCGGGAGAAAGCAATAGTGCCAGCGCGCCACCAGTTCATCCATCGGTTCTCGCGGTTCATGCGCGTCGCTCCGGTCGTGCTGCTCCTCGCCGCTTGTTCCGGCTCCGGGCCGCAGACGGCGCTCGAGCCCCAGGGTCCGATCGGGCGTGATATCGACGGCGTGTGGGATCTCGTCCTGATGCTCGCCACCTTCGTATTCGTCCTGGTCATGGGCCTCATGGTGTGGGCGATGTGGCGCTACCGGGAGCGCCCCGGTGACGACGCCGAGCCGAAGCAGCTGCACGGCAGCTCGGTGATCGAGATCGGGGGCGTGCACTTCTCGGTGGTCCTGCAGACCGACATCACGGTGCCGACCGTGCGCGGCCTCCTCGACATTCGACAGGTACCGGAGGGCCCCGACGTGCTGCAGATCCGAGTCACCGGCCACCAGTGGTGGTGGGAGTTCGAGTACGTCGACGAGACGGCACCCGACGGGCGCACGCTCATCACCGCCAACGAGCTCCACATCCCCGAGGACGTGACCGTCTATTTGACGATGACCTCCGCCGACGTGATCCACAGCTTCTGGGTCCCGGCGCTCAACGGGAAACGCGACGTCGTTCCGGGCCGGGTCACCAATCTGACCCTGATCGCCGACGACCCGACCCCACCCGGTGAGCCCCTTCCGGGGCAGTGCGCCGAGTTCTGCGGTTTGGCCCATGCCGACATGCGCCTCAAGGTGCATGTGCACGACGCCGCCAACTACGCCACCTGGGTCGACGAGCAGCTGGCGCCGAGCGCGCAGCCGGCCCCGGAGACACCGCTGGACGCAGGGTGGCAGACGTTCTCCGCCCTGTGCACGGCTTGCCACCAAGTCACGCTCGAAGACGTGGAGGGCGAGGTCACGACTCACGGGCCCGAGCGCTACGTCACTACCGACGACCTCGACTTCCGCTCGAGCTTCGGCCCCAACCTGACGCACCTCTACAGCCGCGACACCTTTGGCTCCGGAACCTTCACGCTCAATGAGGACCACTTGTCGCAGTGGATCGACAACCCCGCTTCCTTGAAGCCGATGAGGGCGGATCGTAACGACCTGGCCACCGGCAGGGTGCTCGGCATGCCGGATCTGGGGCTCAGCCCCACCGAGATCGCCGAGGTGGTCGACCTCTTGGAGACGTGGCGATGACTGCACAAGTACAAACGATCCGGTCACCCGGCGGCCGCGGCGTGTGGGCCTGGATCACCACCGTCGATCACAAGCGAATCGGGCTGCTCTATGCGGTGAGTGCGGCCGCTTTCTTCTTCATCGGCGGGCTCGAGGCGCTGCTCGTCCGCACCCAGCTGCTGGGACCGAACCTCGAAGTCCTCACCGCCGAGGCCTACAACCAGCTCTTCACGATGCACGGGCTCACGATGGTCTTCCTCGTAGTCATGCCGATCGCCGCAGCCTTCACCAACTACTTCCTCCCCATTCTGATCGGAGCCCGGGACGTTGCCTTCCCGCGGCTGAACGCCTTCAGTTACTGGCTGTTCCTGTTCTCCGGGCTCTTGATCTACTCGTCTTTCGTCCTCGGCGGAGCCCCCGATGGCGCCTGGGTCGGCTACGCGCCGCTGTCGACCCAGCTCACGGAGGTCGTCAGGATGGACTTCTGGACGATCGGCCTCTCGACCCTCGGCATCTCGTCGATCGCAGCCTCGGCCAACTTCATCGCAACCGCGTTCACCATGCGAGCTCCGGGGATGACGATGCTGCGCATGCCGGTGTTCGCCTGGAT
>CAMYJM010000418.1 GCA_947258635.1 uncultured Acidimicrobiaceae bacterium | reverse complement strand
CGGTCAATGAGCCGGGGTTGGGGCGAACGTGGCCCGATCTCGTCGCGCTCCTCCAGCTGGGTGTCGCCGCCGGCCTCGCCCGCCAGGAGGTCCCCGACCGAATTGGAGCCGCCGGGCAGGGCTTCCTCACCATGGTGGCGGAAGGGTTCTCACATCTGGCGGCCGCCGAGCCGGACCGGTTCGTCGTCGTTGACGCCACTATGCCCGTGGCGGATGTCGCCGCCGAGATATGGAAGACGGCGCGAGATCGCTATGGATGACTTGCAGCTGTTCGCCGGCGTCATCGGGCACAAGTCGGTGAAGTCCATGCTGGGCGCCGAGCTGGCGCAACCGTCTCATGCCTATCTGCTCGTCGGCCCGGCCAGCGCCGGAAAGGCCACGATGGCGCGCCGGTTCGCCGCCGGGCTCATCGGTGGCGACGCGGCGACGATGCAGCGTGTCCTCAACGGCTCCCATCCCGATGTGGTGATCGTGGAGCCCGACGGCAGGTCGGCCATCACAGTCGACCAGACGCGGCGGGCCGCCTCCCAGGCCACGCTGTCGCCGCTGGAGGCCGGCCGCAAGGTGTTTCTCTTCGAGGAGGCCGGGATCATGAACGACGAGGCGGCCAATGCGCTTCTGAAGACACTCGAAGAGCCTTCGCCGTCAACCGTGTTCATCCTGGTCGCCGAATCGGAGGACGACCTGCCGGACACAGTTGCCAGCCGGTCCCGCACGATCGTTCTCGGAAGGGTCGCCGACCAGGAAATCGTGGCCGGGCTGATTGAGCTGGGCGTCGCGCCGGGTCGGGCCGACAGTGTTGCCAGCATCGCCGGGGGCCGGCCGGGTCTCGCCATTGCCCTGGCCACCCAGCCGCACGTTGCCGAGTTCCGGCGGGTATGGCTCAGCATTCCGCCGCGGCTGGCGGAACACCCCGGTACGGCCTACATCCTCGCCGACGAGGTTCAGGGGGCGGCGGAGCCCCTGCTGGCGACCTTGAAGGCCCGTCAGGATGAGGAGCAGGCCGCCTCCGACCGGGACGGCCGCGGCGGCAAGACCCTCAAAGATCGCCACGACCGGGAACTGCGCCGAGCCACCGCGGCGATCTACGAGACCGGGCTCGAGATACTGGCCGGGTTCTATCGCGATTCTGCGGCCGCCCAGTTCGGGGCGCCGGTGCGCAACGCCGACATCCCCGTCACCGAGCTGGCCAAGATCCGGCCGGCACATGCCATCGCCGCGGCGAGCCGGGTGCTGGCAACAGTTGAGTCCCTGCAAACCCACCAGCGACCGCAGCTTGCGTTCGCCGCCCTGTTCAGTGAGCTCGGTGCAGCTACTTAGGCGCGACCCGGGTCGCTTTGTCGACTTCTCGTATCGAGTGGCGCGTCCCATCGTGTCGCTCTTCAGCCGCGGCTATTTCGACTACGAGCTGCGCAACGGTGGCACTCTGCCGCGGCGGGGAGCATTCATCCTGGCTCCCAACCACCTGTCGCTGGTCGATCCGGTGTTCAGCTCGCTTGCCGCGCATGAGAACGTCCGCTACCTGGCGGTGGACGAGCTATTCGGTCGCAGCCGTTTCTTCGACTCCCTCACCGGGTTCTGGGGCGCCATCCCTTTGTCACGGCAGGGGATTCCGTGGAGCGCGATTCAGGGCGCGATCCGCACGATTCGCGCCGAGAGACCCGTTGGCGTCTACCCCGAGGGTCGCCGGGTCGACTACTGGGGCGAAGCATCTCCGGCGTACGGCGCCTCCTGGCTGGCGCTGCTGACCGGGGCTCCGCTCTTCCCGCTGGCACTCGAGGGCTCCGAGCACGTGATGTCCCACCGTTCGCCCAAGTTCGGGCGGGCGTCGATCCGGGTGACGGTGTGCGACCCGCTCGATCCGCTCGACTTCATGGACCACGTAGATCCCCTGATGGCAACCATGGCGGCCTGGCAGGAGAGCATGATCCAAGTGCTCGGCCCGCTCCGGACTTCCCGGTGAGGCGAGAACGAGATATAACGGACTGTGGCGAAAGGAGTCTGCTGTGAAGATTGTGATCGGTGGAGCCAGCGGCTTCCTGGGACAGGAGCTCACCGCCCGCCTCGTCGCCCGGGGCGACGAAGTCGTGCGATTGGTGCGCCGTCCGGCCACAGGGGATGATGAGGTGCAGTGGGATCCGGCCGCCGGGTCGGTTGATTCCGCGGCTCTCGAAGGAGCCGACGCCATCGTCAACCTGGGTGGTGTCGGCATCGGTGATCGCAGGTGGAATCAGGATTACAAGGAAGCGATCCTCGACTCGCGGGTCCAGGCCACCTCCACTCTGGCCGGTGCGGTCGGCTCGCTCGAGCGGCCACCCGGCGTGTTCGTCTCGGCGTCGGCGATCGGTTTCTACGGTGATCGTGGCGACGAGACTTTGACCGAAGAGAGCGTGGCGGGACCGCCCAGCGATTATCTCGTTCACGTCACCAAGCGCTGGGAGCAAGCCGCGGTGCCGGTCGCTGAAGCCGGCGTGCCCCTGGCGTTTCTGCGCACCGGGATCGTGCTCGGAGAGGGCGGCGTGTTGGGGCGACTCCTCCTGCCGTTCAAGCTCGGCGTCGGTGGCAAGATGGGCAGCGGCAAACAGTGGTGGAGTTGGGTGTCGCTCGACGACCAGGTGGGCGCCACCCTGCACGTCATCGACGGCAGACTGTCGGGGGCTTTCAACATCACCGCCCCCAATCCGGTGCGGAACTCGGACTTCGCCCAGAGCCTGGCCGCGGCGTTGCATCGTCCGGCGATCCTGCCGACACCGGCGTTCGCACTGAAGGCCCTGCTCGGTGCGGAGCGGGCCGAGGCCCTCATCTTCACGTCGGCCCGGGTCCTCCCCGCCGCCCTCGAAGCGAGCGGCTTCGAGTTCACGCACGCCACCCTCGACTCGGCCTGGCCCGACGTCCTGGGGAAGTGAAGAACT
>CAMYJM010000417.1 GCA_947258635.1 uncultured Acidimicrobiaceae bacterium | reverse complement strand
AGCCGCCGATCTCGGCAAACCAATCATCCGGCCCCGCGGTCGGAAACGCTTGGGAAACGATGGCGAGCGCCGCGGCAGGAACTTCGACGAATCCGCCGTCCTGCCATATCCCGGCGGCGACGGCGACACTACTGCGGGCGTGACCGGTCGTGCCCCACTCGACATAGTCCTCGATGGCTTCCGGCGAGCTGAACATGTTCGCCGAATACAGGCCCATCTCACCGTCACGGGGGCTGATCACCCCGAGCGGCTCCGAGACGTCGACGGTGGCAACGACGCCTGCCAGCTCAGGGACCGGGTCGGTACCCAGCGGCACCGCGAGCTTCTCTCCCGGCTGCAGGTCAACGGCCGGCAGCTCGTAGTAGGAAGGGAATTGGCAGATCCAGTGTCCGCTGGTGGAACCGACGCCGGTGCCGCGATTGCTGATGATGAGGTAGGGGCCCCCGGCAAAGACGATCTCGTCTATCTGAATCGCCGCCGCCCCGCCGGTAGGGGTCGTCGTGGGGGCCGGGGCTCGAGTCGTCGGCTCCAATCCGCTCGTGGTCGACGTTGTCGCCTCGGCCACGGTATCCACAGTCGTCGAGGAGGTCCCGCCGAGTTCGCTGGTGGTCGGTGCCGGGACTGTCGTCGGAGGCGCCGTGGCGCCTCCACAGCCGACCAGCAGGAGCGTCAGCGCAATGAGGAAGCGACGATACATGGCCCAGAGGCTACTGCCGTGCGGCGGCCCTCGATCGCCCGGCGTGATAGTTTCTTCGGGAGCGGCCTGGCAGAATGGCCGTCTCACGACTCGGTTGGAGGACCTGGTGCGAGTTGTCGACGTAATGACGAGCGACGTAATCACGGTGCGCCCGAGCACGACGATCACCGAAGCTGCGCGATTGATGTTCCGCAATCGGATCTCCGGCCTCCCGGTATGTGATGACGACTCATGTCTCATCGGCATGATCACCGAGGCAGACTTCCTCCGGCTCGAGGTCGCTCGGCACAACGAGACCATGATGGATGCGGTTGAGACGGTGGGGCAGGTCATGACGCAGAACGTCACGACGATCGCTCCCGGTGTGCCGTTGGCCGACGCAGCCCGCATCATGGTCCACGAGGACATCAACCGATTGCCGGTCGTAGATGGCGACTTGCGCATGCTCGGCATCGTTTCACGACTCGAGGTGGTTGCGGCGTTCACTCGGCCGGACGATGTCGTTGAGGACGAGATACGCGAAGACGTCCTGCGTCGCATCATGGGTGTCGATCTCGATTCCATCGACGTGACCGTCGCGTCCGGGGTCGTCACGCTCGGCGGCACTATCGGCACACGCGCCGAGGCCGGCCTGCTCGAGGAGTTGGTGCGGCGGCTCGATGGCGTTATGCGCGTCGACAACCAGTTGCTTTGGCCACCTGCCGGCGCCAGCCACAGCGAATAGCCGAGAACTTCGACCCGTGGCGTGCTCCGACAAGGTCGTCAGCGGTGACGTGAGCATCGCCGTCGCCGACCAATGTCTCAACGGCGGCGGTCCCACCGTTTTGCTCGCTCACGCGACCGGATTCTGCAAGGAGGTCTGGCGTCCGGTGATCGAGGACCTGGCTGCTACCGGGCTCGGTTGCGACGTCGTGTCTTTCGATCAACGGGGCCACGGCCGGTCGAGCTCCTTCAGCCGGCCGCTCGATTGGTGGGATGTGGCGCGGGACGTGCTGTGCGTGCTGGACGGCCGGCGCAGTGTCATCGGAGTGGGCCATTCATCGGGAGGCACGGCGTTGACGTTGGCCGAGATTCTGGCCCCCGGCACATTCCGCAGCCTCGTGCTCATCGAGCCCATAATCCCGCCACCGCCCTTCAAGCGGAACGACGCCGAGCCCATGGCGGCGGCGGCATTGAAGCGGACCAGGACGTTCGGCTCGCGGGCCGAGGCGGCGGAACGATTCCACGGCCGCGGCGCGTTCGTCGGTTGGGACGAACGCGCCTTCGCCGGCTACCTCGCGGGCGGGCTGGTTCCCGATCCGGAGGGGGATGCCGATGCCGTGATGCTGGCGTGCCATCCGGAAGCTGAGGCCGAGTTCTTTCAGACCTTGTCCCAGCATCGGGCCTGGAGCCACCTCGGCGAGGTCGTTCCTCCAGTTGAAGTGATTGCCGGGGAGGAATCCGAATCGCACCCGCCGCGGCGCCTGGGCCTTATGACGTCTCGAATGCAGCTCGTCACCGTCACATGGGTGCCCAAAACTAACCACTTCGTCGCTCAGCAACGTCCCGACGTGATCGCGGCGGCGGTCGCAGCCGCCGTATCCGGGGACTGGGCCGACTGACGGCACGGGTATCATGACTCAGGTGCTTTTCCCCTCCGAAGAGATCGAAGCGCTCCGCTCTGCGGCTGCGTTGCGCCACAGCGATCAGCTGACCATACCGACGGCCGTACACCCGGTCGATTTGGTAAGGGCGGCGGCTCCGCTGTTCCGGCAAGCTCAGCTGATATGCCATCCGGACGGCACCGCCGTGGCCGGTCAGGGCGCGGCGTGGAGCGCCGCGGCCGCCGGTGCTGATCGCTTCGGGCGCCTTCAGGCGAAGATAGCCGAGGCCGGGATCCCGCCCGGCGCCCCCGTCCTGTGTGGCTTCTCTTTTCACGCCGACGGCCCCCGTACCGAGGAGTGGGATGGGTTCCCCAGCGCCGTGGCCCTGCTGCCGCAGGTAGCGCTGGTCGCCGGCGAGCATGGTCGCCGGTTGATCCTGACGAGAGTTCCCGGACTGGAGCACTCCGATCTGATCGAACTGCTCGGCGGCCTCGCCGAGCCGGAGCCGGCGCTTCCGTTCGATCCGGGGGATCACTCAGTCGTGTCGCACCCGTCGACTGCAGAGTGGCGCACCGAGGTGGAGGAAGCTCTGGGTGCCATCGCTCAGGGAGATCTCTCGAAGGTGGTTCTGAGTCG
>CAMYJM010000416.1 GCA_947258635.1 uncultured Acidimicrobiaceae bacterium | reverse complement strand
GAAGGGTGTCGAGAGCGACGAGGACCGCGAGAAGGTGGAGCGAGCCCACGGCTTCCACGCCGACTACTGCCCGGTGGCCCGCAGCATCCGCGACGCCATCGACATCACCACGGAGCTGACTTACGCCTGATTGGCGTGCGTTCGTTGTGCTTAAACCGTACCTATAGGGCGCGAATAGGCACAACGAACGCAATCGAGCGCCTGGACTCCGCTACCGGCTCGAACGGTTGCCGGACGGCTTGCGCCGTCGATTGCCGCTGCTGGAACCACCGTTCGACTGTCGCGATCCGCCGCCCCCCCGGCCGGCGCCTCCGTTGCTGCCGCGCCTCGAGCCGGAGTTGCGAGACCGGGCGTTGCCGCTAGAAGTGGTTGAACGACGATTGCCATCCCGATCTGACACCGGGTCGCGACGGTTGCCGTCACGGTCTTGGGCAGCCGAGACGCGCCGATTGCCGTCACGGTCGTTCGCCGCCGAGCGTCGCCGATTGCCAGAGCTGCCGGTGCCGACGCCATTGGTGTTGCGGTCCCGGCCCTCGGGGCGCCGGGACCGATTGCGGTTGTTGCGCTGGCTCGACCGACCTCCGGAGTTGCTGCGCGGCCCACCACTGGAGCGCCCGCCATTCGCGCGGCCGTCACGGGACTGCGGCCGGTCGGAGCGAGCAGGCGCCCCGGACCGCTTGCCGAGCCGCTCGCCACCGTCGTTCAGGAGGTCGTCGATCGCCGGTGAGTTGATGCCGTCACGCAGACCAAGATGATCCTGGAGGCGGCCCGCCGTGCGGACCTGATCACGCGGCACCAGCGAGACCACATGGCCCCCGGCGCCGGCGCGAGCCGTCCGCCCGGAACGATGCAGGTAGGCCTTCTGATCCTCCGGCGGATCGAAGTGGACCACACAATCGACGCCGTCAACGTGGATACCGCGGGCCGCGACATCGGTCGCGATCAGCGCTTCGGCCTGACCATTCTTGAAGTTGCGCAATGCTCGATCCCGCTGCCGCTGGGAGCGGCCGCCATGGATGGCCTCCGCCTTCACGCCGTTCTGACCGAGCTGACGAGCGAGCCGATCGGCGCCGCGCCGGGTGCGGGTGAACACGAGGGTGGACCCATTGGCGCCGACGACGTCGGCCACCAGACTGAGACGGTCCGAGTGCTCGACGCGCCAGAAGTGGTGCCGGGCATCACCCGCATCGTGCGAGTCCGCTCCAACCTCATGGCTGACGGGGTCCTTCTGATAGCGCTGGGTCAGCTGGGCGACATCACCGTCGAGCGTCGCCGAGAACAGGACCGTCTGGCGATCGTGCGGCGTCAAGTCGAGAAGCCGGCGCACCTGCGGCATGAAACCCATGTCGGCCATGCGGTCGGCCTCGTCGACGACGACATAGCGGACGGCGTCGAGAGTCAGATCGCCCTGCTCGATGAGATCGATGAGGCGGCCCGGGCAGGCGATCAGCAAATCGACGCCCGTCTTGAGCTTGGAGCGCTGCGGGTGGTACGAGACGCCTCCGTAGACGGTCAGCAGCCGGAGGCCGCGACCGGCCGCGACCGGAGCCAGCTCCGAGCGAATCTGCTCGGCAAGCTCGCGGGTGGGCGACAACACGAGGGCCGTCGGGCGGCGCGGTGCGGCCTTCTCGATGGTTGCCAGAAGCGGAAGGCCGAAAGCCAGCGTCTTGCCGGAGCCGGTTGGGGCCCGACCCATGACGTCGCGCCCCTCGAGGGCGTCGGGGATCGTCGCGGCTTGGATGGGAAAGGGCTCGGATATGCCCGCCTTGCGAAGCGGCGAGACGAGCTCATGGGGTAGGCCGAGGTCGGCAAAGGTCTTTGACACGTTGGTCTCCTAGGCCCGCGCAGTGGGCGGCGGGCGTTTCAGTTTGGTGGCGCACGAACCCGGAACCGCGCATTGCGCACAGGCGGGCGGGAGAGACGAGGCAACCAAACCCGGGAGCGATGCCGTGATCTGCAGCGGCTGTGCGTCTCGTGACGCCGGCCTCGCCGTGCAGCGGCAGGGAGAAACAGTAGCCGAATCCGGGCAATGTGCGAACCGGAGACCCGAAACGAACGTCGCAGTAGCCTCAGCGGCAATGAAACCGGCCGCGATACCCGACTCCCACCGTGACCTGCTGGAACGCCCCATCAACGCCACGCTGGTGACCGTGATGCCAAGCGGGCAGCCCCAGGCCACAGTTGTGTGGTGCGGCCTCGAGGGACCCTATGTGATGCTCAGCACGATGCGGGGATTCCAGAAGGAACGCAACATGCGGGCCCGACCCAAGGTATCCCTCGTCGTCGTCGATCCCGACAGCTCGGGCCGCTGGATCGAGGTACGGGGCACCGTGGAGTTGATCGACTCCGGGGCGCTCGCCGACCTCGACGAGCTCACGGCTGTCTATGCGGGCGTGGCTCACTATTTCGGTGATGTCGTGCCGGCCGAGCTGGCCGAGACGGAGATCCCCGTCACCTGTCGAATCACGCCGACGCGGGTGCGGGCGGAGGCCTTCTGATGACAGAACCGGCCGCCATCCCCGCATCCCATCGCGATCTACTCGAACGACCGATCTGTGGAGTTCTTGCCACGATGCTGCCGAGCGGCTTTCCCCAGGCCAGCGTGGTGTGGTGCGGCCTCGCCGGCACCGACGTGCTGGTGAGCACCACCGCCGAGCGCACCAAGACCATGAACATGGCGACCCGGCCGCTGGTGGCGATCCTGATCGCCGACCCGGACGACGGGAATCGTTGGATCCAAATACGCGGGGTGGCCGAGATCACGGAGGACAGGGCTCTCGAGGTCGCCGACCGCCTCGCCGCCGAGTACACGGGGCACCCCCGTTTCTATGGCGGGGTGGTCCCTGCGGAACAGCAGCATGAGGAAACCCGCGTGGTTTGCAGGATTCGACCTGCCCGGGTCACCGCGGACGCCATCCACA
>CAMYJM010000415.1 GCA_947258635.1 uncultured Acidimicrobiaceae bacterium | reverse complement strand
CGGTTCCCGATCTGCGCGGCGGTGTGGTCTTTCAGGGTGAGCCAAACGAGATTCGCGGCCTTCACTTCGACGAGACAATCGGGCGCAGCGTCTATGAATGGGGCGGGGAGGGGCCGGCCCCTATCTGGCTGATACCGGCTCCGGGCCGGGAGCCGGAACCGGTCGTCACTCACGCTGATGCCCGGCTGACTCTGGTGGACGTGGTCGAGATCGGCGGCCACCCGAACATCCTCTACCGGATGATGGTCGGTGGTTCGCGTGGATTAGATGCCTGGCCCCAGGTGCTCGAATGGCTGAATCTGTACAACCTGGAAACCGGCACGACGCAGATGCTCGGGCTGGTGGGCTCCTATGAGAGTTCGGTGACCCAGTTCCGCATCGGGGGCTCGTTGGTCGCCACCGGGCTCGACCCGTACGGCGACGAGGGCGGCACCCAGGTGAGGTTCATCGAACTGGGTCTGCTGGGACATCGGGTCGACTACAACTGGTTGCCTTCTCTGACCAGCGACCGGCCGCTCTATGGACCGGCGACCGCTTGCGGCGATGAGCCCGACTGCTACCCATGGGCCGTCGTGACCGTGGCGGACGACGGCTCGCGCATGGTGTGGGTCGAGGGTTGGTATCAGCAGGAGGAGGGCGGGGCGGTCAATCGGCCGATCGAGCTAATTGCGGTCGACCCCAGCTCCGGGACTGAGACGATGCGGCTCCAGATTCACGACGTCCCTGGTGGCGCCGAACCCGTCTTACCGCCGCACTTCATCGACGATGATGGAACCAACGTGGTCGTCAGCGGGGTCGGCCTCGAACGAGACGTGGTCGTCGTCGGCAGTGAGGGAGTCACCGTTCTCGAAGAAGTCGGTGCCACCGCCAGCCTATGGCAGGCCGCCATGACGACGTTCACAGAACCCATCGCGAAAGAGACGCCGCTGATGTTGGCTGGTGACGGGCTCGGAATCGTCGCCTTCGGGACACCGATGAGTGGGGTGATCGAGCCACTGACGGTTGAGATTGGCCCGCCGAGTCGGGAGGGCTACGACATGTACCACACGTTTTACTGGGATGACTTGAACCTCACCCTGGCGTTCAGCCCGGGGGACTTCTATCGCACCGATGGGGTCGAACATCTGGCAGGCTGGAGCCACTGGGACGCCTCCGTGTCGCCCCTGCGGACCAGCGGGGGGATCGGCATCGGCGACACCGTCGCCGAGTTGCTGGCAGCCCACGGCGACCGGGTGGTATTCCCCGATGTCGTGCACGAGTGTTTGCCCATGTGGATCGCCTGGCTGAACGAACCCTCCGCGGACTTATTGCGCCGCGTGCTGATCAGCTTCGACGGCCCCGCGGAGAACCGCGACAGCCACATCACCCACATGTCCGCCGGTGCCGGCTGGGGCTGCTGACATGTGCTGAAAGCGAGACATCGTGCAAAACCCACCTCGATTCTGGGTAGGCATCGGGGCCGCAATCGTCGGGGCCGGGCTTCTGCTGGTCGTGCCGACGACGCGCCTCGAGAGCTTCTTCTGGGACAGCGACCGGCCGGCCGGGCCCGATCCCTTTGCTGTCACCGTCACGCTGGACACCGCAGAAGGCACGATCGTCTCCGACCTCGAGGGGGCAACGACTATCTCGGGGAACATCGCCGGCTTGCCCTTCGTTGTCTGGGGAGCCAGCGGAGCCGGCCAGGTGCAGATCGAAGCTCGCGACCCGGGCGGCAACCTCCTGATATCTGAGCTGGTGGGACCCGATCAAGGGTTCAGATACCCGCCGGAAGAGGACCTCGTCGAGTACGTTTTCGTCACGGTCGAGCACCCTGAGCAGATCCCGCATCCGGGTGGCGACATCATCTTCGTGCTGACCGCCGCTTTTCCACCGGAGGATCTGGATCAGATCACCATCACCGGGATCGGCGTCGAGCCCTACTCCATGGATGACCTCACCAGGCTCGACAGCGGCCGGCCCGACTCGTGCGCCGATCTGGAGATGCCGTTCACCTTGCTGCGCTCTGGTGTCATGAGATGCACCTACTCGGTCGAGATGACAGGAGGCGTTGGGGAGGTGTTCGAGTCGGCAACCTTCGTGGAGACGGTGGACGGCACATGGAGCTCGCAGCCGACCTATGTCGAGATCGTGCCCGCGGAGGCGCAGTGGACCGAGCCGCCGCCACCCGTCTCAGGAGCCCCCGGCTACGCGGCGGCGCCGCAGCCGATGCGAGGGGAGATCGTCACGGATGAGGCCGGCCGCTACTTGATCACCGCGACCGCCCCCGAAGGCAGCGCCGGCTTCGAGCTGTGGCTCAACGGGGAACGGAGCACCCGACATCTGGCTTTCAGCCAGGTCAGTCCAAGCCGCCAACTTGGCCTGGGATTCCTGGCGGCGGCGCTGTTCGGCTTTCTCATAGGGATGGCAGGTTCGCCGACGAGGCGCCGGCTGGCCGGACTCCCGCTGCTGGCCGCGGCGCTGGCCGTTCCCGGGGCTCTGGTCGCGAGCGGCGACCATGATTGGTATTGGCAGAAGGGAACCCATCTCATTTGGCTGGTCGCCTTCGTCCTGGCTGCCACGGGCGGCTCGCTGCTCGCCGAGCCCGGTCGCCCGATCGGCACCGGCGCCCGATCACCGGGCACAATCGCCGTCCGTATCGGGCAGACGGCCCTGATTCTGCTTGCGATCGGCACCGCCGGCTTGGCGGCTCTGACCAGCCCGCCGTACGGCGGCGGCTTCTTCGGGGGAGACGCGCCCGGATCGTACAGCGGCGACTACATCTTCATGGGAGTGCACGTCTTCTTCTTCGCGGTAGCCGTACCGTTGCTCGCAGCAGCTGCGGCGGCGGCGACCCGTCTACCCCGCTCCGGCGGCGCCGCCTTGTACGGCGCTCGTGGCGGGCCAAGGCCCTTGGACGGCGATCTGGAGATGCTCGCCAAGCGGATGA
>CAMYJM010000414.1 GCA_947258635.1 uncultured Acidimicrobiaceae bacterium | reverse complement strand
GGTCTGCCCGGGAACGAGATTGTTGGCAACCTGAATGGCGTTCGCTTCCCACCCGCCCGCGAGATCGGCGAGGGTGACCTCCTCGACCGCCGTTCCATCGCCGCATCCCGCCGCCAATGCGACCAGCACGGTTACTCCCACGGCTTTCATAGCTCACCCCTCCATCGTGAAACCGCAGGGCCTCCGCAGCGCGCTTGCCTCAGGTCCGATCTCCGCACGTCGCCTGCGGACTCCCCAGTCCAGGAATTGTCGGGGACAAAAGCCTCGTCCCGGCCGTGCCAATAGGGGTGGCTCGGGCGACCTTCGGTCCCAATCGTCCCGGAGGACGAGATGATCGAAAACTACCCCTGAGCCACGCCAGAAGAACCCGCTGGCCGGATTGACGAACCGCTCCCACGCCTTCAGCCGGTCCCGCTCGACGCTGGGGCGGGCCGGCCCACGTCGTCGGGACCTGACCGGGCTCCCAGGGGGATCCGGGCTTCAGAGGATCGACCGGGACCACCATGAACCGACTCACGCCGCAATTGCGGAAGGGCGAGGTGGTCAATTATTCATACGGACGTTGTATTTCCCACGTCATTCTTCCGATACTGCTATCTCGTTTGTGACGCGGCCCCCGGCGACCTAAATGGTGATTCTTGTGGAGCGGGTCCATTCATGCTGGTTCTGACAGCGGTAGGAGCGATCGCCGGGCTGACCCTCTTGCTGGCCACCCTGCTCGTCGTGGCCAACAAGAAGCTCTATGTATGGGAAGATCCGCGAATCGACATCGTCGAGACCATGCTACCCTACGCCAATTGCGGCGCGTGCGGCCTGCCGGGATGTCGGCCCTTTGCCGAGGCCCTCGTTAAGGGAGACACGCTGCCGGGGAAATGCACGGTCAGCTCGGAGGAAGGGCGGGCGCGTATCGCCGGCTTCTTGGGGGTGGACGTCGGGGCGGAGGAGAAGGTCGTGGCCCGCCTGGCGTGCGCCGGTGGTTCCAACGTTGCCAGAAACCACGCCCGTTATGACGGATTGATGAACTGCCGGGCCGCGGCGCAGGTCGCCGGCGGGGGAAAGGGCTGCTTTTGGGGCTGTCTCGGGCTCGCAGACTGTCGCGACGTGTGCGACTTCGACGCGATCCACATGAACGCCAACGCCCTGCCGGTGGTCGACGAGGGGAAATGCACCGCATGCGGTGATTGTGTGGACATCTGCCCCAAGGACCTGTTCTCGCTCCATCCCGTGAGCCGCCGGCTCTGGGTGGCATGCAAGTCTCTGGAGGCCGGCGACGAGCTGCTGGATGACTGCGAGGTTGCATGCACGGCGTGCGGCCGTTGCGCGATGGATGCGCCGGGACTGATCGTTATGGAGAGCAATCTTCCCGTGATCGACTATACGAGAAACCACCAGACCCAGGCGCCGATCCAACGATGCCCCACCGGAGCCATCGTGTGGATCGATCCAGTGACCGGCATCGTGAAGGGACCTGCCGCCAAGAAGATCGTTCGAAAGGGCGTGCTCCGGGACGCCCCGACATAATAAAGACACCATCAGGAAGAGTTCACATTGGTTTCGCCGGCACCGGCCGGACTTGATAGTTTGCCTCGAAGCAGGCCCGATGGAGGGTTTAGATGTCCGTACTGACACTCGGTCGCAAAAAACAAGAAAAACTCGCAGTGAAGTACCCCGGCGTTCGTGCCGCGATGGACGGCAACACGGCGGTCATCATGTGCGAGCGGGAGTCCACCGATGCCGCCGGCGCGTATCCCATCACGCCGTCGACCCAGATGGGGGAATACTGGGCTGAAGCGGCTGCCGCCGGACACATCAACATCTCCGGACGTCCCCTGATCTTCATCGAACCCGAAGGCGAGCACGCGGCCGCGGCGGTGACCGCCGGGATGGCCATGACGGGGCTACGATCGGCCAATTTTTCTTCCGGTCAGGGCATCGCGTACATGCACGAGTCTCTCTATGCCGCGGTAGGAAAGCGGCTGACGTACGTGCTCAACATCGGCGCCCGCGCAATGACCAAGGCGAACCTCAACGTCCACGCCGGCCACGATGATTACCACTGCATCGACGACACCGGATTCTTCCAGTTGTTTGCGAAAAACGCGCAGTCCGCGGCCGACCTGAACATCATCTCGCACCGTATCGCCGAATTGTCGCTCAACCCCGGGGCCATCGCGCAGGACGGGTTTCTCACGACGCACCTGATCGAGTCGTTGTTGCTGCCCGAGCGTGGCCTGATTGCGGAGTTCCTCGGCCAGCCGGACGACATCATCGAGACCCCCACGCCGGCACAACGCATCATCTACGGGGACCACCGCCGCCGGATACCACTTTTGTGGGATGTCGACAACCCGGTGATGGCCGGTCTCGTGCAGAACCAGGATTCGTACATGCAGAGCGTGGCCGCTCAGCGTCCATTCTTCTTCGACCACATCCAGGAACTGGCCGACCGCGCCTTTGCCGAGTTCTTCGAATTCACTCGGCGCCGGTACCAGCGGGTCCAGCAATACCGCGCGGAAGACGCCGACTATTTGATCGTCGGTCAAGGGAGTCTCATACCGACGGCCGAGGTGGTGGCCGATTACCTCCGCGACACGCGCGACATCAAGGTCGGGGTGGTGGACGTCGTGATGTTCCGGCCGTTCCCTGACGACCTCATCGCCCGAATACTCAAGGGCAAGAAGGGCGTCACCGTTCTCGAGCGGCTGGATCAACCGCTGGCGTCGGACCTGCCCTTGATGCGTGAGATCCGCGCCACCATCAGCAAGTGCCTCGAGAACGGTAAGGACGCCGGGAATCCCACGTATCCGCACCTGGAGACGTACGGGAATTTGTCGGACGCGCCTGCCCTCTATTCCGGCTCGTTCGGGATGGGCAGCCGGGATCTCCAGCCCGAGGGTATCGTCGGCACGATAGAAAACATGCTGCCC
>CAMYJM010000413.1 GCA_947258635.1 uncultured Acidimicrobiaceae bacterium | reverse complement strand
CAAGCGGCACAACGCCTACGTGCAGGTGGCGGTCTCCGGGACCACCGACGACGCCATCCGCGCCCTGGAGTGGGAGACCGGGCTCGACTTTCCGGGAGCCGATCTGCTGTTCGCCGATCCCTACCCCATCCTCTCCTCCGGGGTCGAGAGCGGCCACTACATCGGCGTCGCCTACGTCGGCGGCGTCGAGTGCCACCACCTGGCGTTCCGCGAAGACAAGGTCGACTGGCAGCTCTGGGTACAGGTCGGCGCGACGCCGCTGCCGATGAAGTACGTGATCACCAGCAAGTGGCTGACCGGCGCGCCGCAGTACAGCCTGCGCCTGAGCGACTGGAACACCGATCCGGCGATCGAAGCCGGCCGCTTCGACACCACGCCCCCCGCGGGGGCGCGGCGGCTCGAAGCCCTCACCGTCAACGAGATGGGCGAGCTCGCGGCGCCCGAGGAGAATTAGCGATGAAAAGCAAGATGCTACGCGCCCTGGTTCTCGGCTGCTGCCTGATGGCGGCCGGGCTGATCTCCGACACCCTGTTCGACACCGATTTCGTGCTCCGGGAAGCCGAGGCGAGGGTCGGCCGACCGGCAACCCCCCTGAGCGTCGCCGGCGTCGCCCGCCGCACCACCCGCCGCACCATCCGCCGGACCGCGGTCTACGTCTCGACCCTGCCGCGTGGCTGCACGACGGTGGTCATCGAGGGGGCGTCGCTCCACAGCTGCGGCGGCACCTACTACCAGCCCTACGGCGGCCGCTGGGTGGTGGTGAACGTCGGCTGACGGGCAAACACGAACGAAACCCGACAAGGAGGATCGACATGAGACACCGGATACCCCTCGCGGCCCTGGCGATCGGCGGCCTGCTGGCTCTCGGCGGCACCGCGGCGGCGCAGGACGAAACAGCGGACCTGGCCAAGGCGGCCCAGAACCCGCTGGCGACCCTGGTCACCCTGCCCCTGCAGTTCAACTTCAACGGCGGGGTGGGGGCGGACGACCGCACCTTCTTCAACCTCAACGTGCAGCCGGTGGTCCCCTTCCCGGGCGAGAAGTGGAACGTCATCGCCCGCGCCATCCTGCCGGTCAACAGCGTGCCCCTGGGCGCGACCGAATCCGAGTTCGGCATCGGCGACACCACCCTGACCCTCTTCTGGTCGCCGGCCAAGGCCGGCAGGCTCACCTGGGGCGTCGGCCCGGTCTTCGGCCTGCCCACGGCCTCGAACCCGCAGGTCCTGGGCTCCGAGCAGTGGAGCCTGGGGCCGTCGGCGGTTCTCTTCTACTCGGTCGGCAAGTGGACCATGGGCGGGGTGGTGAGCAACCTCTGGTCGGTAGCCGGCGCAGACGACCGCGCCGACGTCAACCTGCTCACCGCCCAGTACTTCTTCAACTACAACCTGGGCAACGGCTGGGCGGTGGGCACCGCGCCGGTGATCGCCGCCAACTGGGAGGCGGACTCCGGCGACCGGTGGACGATCCCCTGGGGCCTCCAGGTCTCCAAGATCACCCGCTTCGGCTCCCAGCCGGTGAACCTCCTGCTCGGCTACTACGGCAACTCGGAACACCCCGAGGGCTCGGCCGACAGCCAGGTCCGCTTCCAGATCAACTTCCTGTTCCCGACCAAGGGGAAATGAAAGGGGTGAGCCCGTGCCGACCGCCACCCATCTTGGAGAGATCGAGTTCGGCGGGCCCGCCGTCTATCGCATTGTCGTCCAGGGTGCGCTGGGTGAGGATTGGAGCGACCGGCTCGCCGGCCTGGCGATCACTCGTTCCACCCCGGGAAGCCAGCCCCCCCGAACGACGCTTCTCGGGCGAATCCGCGACCAGGCGGAGCTCAGCGGCGTCCTCGACACCCTCTACGGCCTGCACCTGCCGATCGTGAAGGTCGAGCAGATCGCGGACGACAGCCGAAAGCCAAAGACCGAGGGAGGAATCCGAAATGTCTGAATGAGCGCGATGTTCGGTCGAGAGCGAAACGAGAAAGTTGGAAACCGCTCGAATCCATCCACATACAACCAAAGAGAAAAGGAAAAGCCATGAACACGATCAAGAAATCCACAGTCATCCTGGCGGCTCTGGCCTGCGCCTGGACCGTCCTCTCGTCTCCGACTCCGGCGTCCGCGGCCGACATCAACTGGCGCATCTTCGCCTCGGCGATCGACACCGCCGACCTCGACGAGGCCTTCGGCGCCGGCCTCCGCGCGTCGTTCCCGTTCAAGGAGAAGTGGGAGTTCGATATCGGCGCGCTCTACTACGATGACTTCAAGAATCGCTTCGAGGACAACTCCGACCAGCGGATCCGCGTCAAGGTGCAAACGATCCCGATCGACATCGGTTTCACCTGGAACCGGAACGGCGACAGCGGCCTCCAGCTCGGTTTTGGCGGCACCTACGGCTACATGGACATCAACGACATCGAGATTGACGGCATCGACGAGCGGATCACCGGTGACGCCAACGACGACTTCGGCGTCTACGTGAAGATCGGTTATCAGGGCAAGAAAGGCTTCTTCGGCGAGCTCATGTACCGCTTCCTCGACGTCAAGGTGGAGAGACTCGAGATCGGCGGCGTCCCGGCCCCCGACGTCACGATCGAGATGAGAGGCGCCGCGGTGAACCTGGGGTATCGCTTCTGATCGACGTCAGCTCCCTGCCCGCCGCCCGTCCCAGGCGAAGGGCAGGGTTGGCTGATCGAAAGCACTGAGATGCCTGCCTCAAGACAACGGATGGACGCGAGTAAGGATCCTGAGATGAAGAAGAGACCCCAGGCGCGCGCGTTCTGCCTGATGGTCATGGTGCCCGCCACCATCATGCTCCAGGGCTGCGCGCCGATGCGGCCGCTGATGGATCTTTCCGAGGTCCGAGAACCGGGTCTTCTCGGCCGGGGGAGCTCTCCGGCCGGGCGACCGGTCCGACCGTCCCGCCTCGGGCCCTTCTCGCACCAGCCGGTGCCGACGG
>CAMYJM010000412.1 GCA_947258635.1 uncultured Acidimicrobiaceae bacterium | reverse complement strand
ATGAAGATCGCGGTCGCCACCGGTGTCAAGATCGCCACCGGTACCGACATCTTCGTGACCGGCGACATGTACGGCCGCAACGGCGGCGAGATCGGCCATCTCATCGAAGCGGGTATGGCGCCGCTCGACGCCATTGCGGCGGCCACCGCGACGGGGCCGGAGACGCTGGGCCCGCAGGCGCCGCTCTCGGGCCGCCTCGAGGAGGACTACGACGCCGACGTCATCGCCCTCGACTTCGATCCTCTCGAGGAGTGGACCCTTTGGGGCATCCCCGAGCGCGTGACCCACGTCTGGAAGTCCGGCGACAGAGTTAAGGGGTAGTTGGAGCCCCGGGTCCAACGCCTCTAGGCATTTCGGGTCACCGGGAGGACACTGGTTGCACGGCGTCCTGCCTGCAACGGCAGGCGGGTTGCCTCGTTCCTTCGAGGGAGGTGGGATGAAGGGATTGAGCAGGGTGCGCCGTCATCGCGGGGGTTGGGCTTCCGCGATCATATTGGTAGGGATGGTGGCAACTGCGACGGGCGCATATGCAGTCCAAACCGATGGGAGCTTCTCCGGCACGTCGACGCCCGGATCGCACGAGTGGATTCAGGACCTCGAGGGGACGCAGTTCTGTGCCAACTGCCATGCGGGCGTGGCCGCGGATCTGGAGGCTGGACCCCACTCCAGCGCGGTGCGTTCGGTCTGTGTCGTCTGCCACCCCCCCTCGTTCGACGGCGGCAGCGGGCATGCCGCCCAACCCGCACGATGCGCCGACTGTCATGGCTACAGCTCACCCGGGGAGCCGCATGTCGGCAGCCCGCTCAACTGCGACACCTGTCATGCTGTCCACGGCCCGCTCTACGGAGGTGCCGTGGAGCAGCTGAAGAACGACGTCCACGCCGGGATGCGCGAAGACCTCGGGGAACTCGACGACGCCGAGGTCAGCAAGACTTGCCTGGCGTGCCACACCCACATAGAAATCACCATCGATGTGACCCCGAGAGGACCGCTAGAGCTGGAAATCGGTGGCTGATTCGATCGGCAAGGAGTAGGGACCTCGAAGGCTCGCCCCTACGCGCTCAGATCCTCCGGCAACTCGTCTTTGCCGATGTCCTGGATGGGGACCAGGGTCGGGTTGACCCGCTTGCGGACGACTTCCTCATCGATGAGCACCTGGGCCACATCGGTGCGAGACGGCAGCTCGTACATGGTGTCGAGGAGCACCTCCTCCATGATGGCGCGTAGGCCGCGGGCTCCGGTCGAGCGCAACAGCGCCTGTTCGGCGATTGCGTGCAGAGCCCCGTCGGTGAGCACGAGCTCGACGCCGTCCATCTCAAAGAAGCGGGCATACTGCTTGGCCAGCGCGTTCTTGGGTTGGGTCAACACCTTGACGAGATCGTCGAGATCGAGATCGTCGACCGTCGTGACCACGGGCAGCCGGCCGATGAACTCGGGGATGAGGCCGAAACTCATCAGGTCCTCGGGCAACACCTCGGCCAGCGTCTCGGCAGACCGATTGTCGAGCGATCGGACGTCGGCGCCGAAGCCAACCGTCTTCTTCCCGATCCGGCTGCTGATGACCTCTTCCAGCCCGGCGAACGCCCCGCCGCAGATGAACAACATATCGGCGGTGTCGATCTGGAGGAACTCCTGATGGGGGTGCTTTCGTCCTCCCTGAGGCGGCACGGACGCGACCGTGCCTTCGAGGATCTTGAGCAAGGCCTGCTGAACACCTTCACCAGAGACATCGCGGGTGATCGACGGGTTCTCCGCTTTGCGGGCGATCTTGTCGATCTCGTCGATGTAGATGATGCCGGTCTCGGCACGTTTGATGTCGAAATCGGCGGCCTGGATCAGCTTGAGCAAGATGTTCTCAACGTCTTCACCAACGTATCCCGCCTCGGTGAGAGCCGTGGCGTCGGCGATGGCGAAGGGGACGTTGAGCAGCCGGGCGAGTGTTTGTGCCATCAGCGTCTTGCCGGAGCCGGTGGGGCCGACCATCAAGATATTCGACTTCTGGAGCTCGACGTCGTCATCTTTGGAGCGCAGGCCAACCCGCACCCGTTTGTAATGGTTGTAGACCGCTACCGCCAGCACCTTCTTGGCGCGATCCTGACCCACCACGTAGCCGTCCAAGAACTCATAGATCTCGTGCGGCCGGGGGAGTTCCTCGAAGCCCACTTCCTCGGTGCCGCTCAGCTCCTCTTCGATGATCTCATTGCACAGATCGATGCACTCGTCGCAAATGTACACGCCGGGGCCGGCGATGAGCTTCTTGACCTGCTTCTGCGACTTGCCGCAGAAACTGCACTTCAGCAGCTCAGAACCCTCGTATTTCGCCAAACCCAGTTCTCCCTAGCTTGCGACGACTTCCAGTGACCGGCTCGCCAGCACCTCGTCGACGACACCATAGACCTGCGCCTCGGCGGCGCTGAGCCAATAATCGCGCTCGGTGTCGTCCTGGACACGCGCCAGTTCCTGACCTGTATGGCTCTGCAGGATCACGTTGATCTCCTCGCGAGTCTTGAGGATCTCCCGAGCATGAATCTCGATGTCGGAAGCCTGGCCGCCTACACCCGAGACATGGGGTTGGTGCAGCATGATTCTCGAGTGTTGCAGCGCGAACCGTTTGCCCTTGGCGCCACCGGCCAGCAGCACCGCCGCCGCCGAGGCCGCCAGCCCCATGCAATAGGTGGCGATGTCCGGCTTGACGAACTGCATCGTGTCGTAGATCGCCATCAACGCGTAGGTGGAGCCGCCGGGCGAGTTGATGTACATCGAGATGTCTTTGTCGGGATCCTCGCCTTCGAGGTGGAGCAGCTGCGCCATGATGACATTGGCAACTCCATCATCGATCGGGGTGCCGAGGAACACGATGCGTTCTTTGAGCAGCCGGCTGTAGATGTCGAAGGCGCGCTCTCCCCGGGGGGTTTGCTCAACAACTGTTGGAACGAGATAGCTCATTGTTACTCCTG
>CAMYJM010000411.1 GCA_947258635.1 uncultured Acidimicrobiaceae bacterium | reverse complement strand
CCCCGAGTTTGGCGCAGCCAAACTCGCAAAGAACGCCGAAGGCGTTCCCCCCCGCCGGGGGAAGACATGGAGAGAGGGATCCGCCGCGGGCTTGCGACGGGGGCTAGGCGCCTTCTAGGTAGCCCTCGAGGCGTTTGGCGCGGGCGGGTTGGCGCAGCTTGGCCAGCGCTTTCGTCTCGATCTGGCGGATGCGCTCCCGGGTGACCTTGAAGTGGGCGCCGACCTCTTCGAGGGTGCGCACCTTGCCGTCGGCGAGACCGAAGCGCATGACGAGCACCTGGCGCTCCCGGTCGTTGAGGCCTTCGAGCGCCAGCCCGAGGTACTCCTGGAGCAAACGGAACGAGGCGGCCTCGACGGGCACCTGGGCGTCGGTGTCCTCGACGAAGTCGCCGAGCGTCGAGTCGTCCTCTTCGCCGAGTGGCGTCTCCAACGAAACCGGGTCCTGGGCGATGCGGCGCAGCTCCGATACCCGACCCGGCTCGATCTCCATCTCGACCGAGACCTCTTCGATCGTCGGCTCACGGCCCAGGTCCTGCATGAGGGAGCGCTGCGCCCGGATCAGCTTGTTGATCGTCTCCACCATGTGCACCGGCACCCGGATGGTGCGGGCCTGGTCGGCCAGCGCCCGGGTGACGGCCTGGCGGATCCACCACGTGGCGTAGGTGGAGAACTTGAAACCCTTGCGGTAGTCGAACTTCTCGACGGCGCGGATCAGGCCGAGGTTGCC
This sequence comes from uncultured Acidimicrobiaceae bacterium, assembly GCA_947258635.1. Classification (GTDB taxonomy): domain Bacteria; phylum Actinomycetota; class Acidimicrobiia; order Spongiisociales; family UBA5794; genus JAHEJX01. The sequence goes on along the minus strand of CAMYJM010000411.1, from coordinate 2,235 downwards.
CTCCTGGATCAGATCGAGAAGGGACAGCCCCCGCCCCACATACTTCTTGGCGATCGAGACGACGAGCCGCAAGTTGGCCTCAACGAGGCGCTTGCGAGCCCGATCGGCCTGACGGCTGGCCCGCTGCAGGAAGATGCGCTCGTCGAGCGTCATCGGATCGGATTCGTCGGCGAGGCGCTCGTCCGCTCCCAGCCCCGACTCCATCTGCATCGACAGCTCGACCTCCTGCTGGGGGGTCAGCAGCGGGTAGCGGCCGATCTCCTGCAGGTACATCCGCACCGGGTCGGACACGTGCACCAGCTCGTCGCTGGTGAGGGCGGTCGCCGCTAGGGCATCCTCGGAGTCCTCACGGACGGTGATCTTCTGGTCCCGCAACGCCAAGAAGACGTCGTCGAAAGACTCCGGAGGCGCCTCGGCTTCTACGAGCTCCTGTTGGACCTCGGTCATGATCAGGAACCCGCGCTGCCTGCCGCGTTGGGCCAGGTCTTCTAGGACCTTGGCCGCGATTTCGTTCAACTTTCGTTCCCCATTTCGCGCAGCCGGCGGCGTTCCCGTTCCAAAGCTATCAATTCGGCAAACCGCTCGGAATACTCTTGTGACGCCGGATCGACGCCATCCAAAGCCCGTCGCTCCCTTTCGATTCGGCGGTCTACCGCACCCACCTTGAGGCGATTAACGACCGAGCCCACAGATTCTAGGGGGCGGGCTTCCATAGCAATACGCCTCAGCAAAACCGCCGGAGGGCGTTCATCATCGGCCAGCAAACTCCCCAGATCGGGGGCCTCACCCGGCTCGAGAGCCGCCACCACCGGCCCGATGATCTCGTAGGCCCGCAAATGGGCCTCCTCGCCAAACCACTCCGGGTCGATCACCCGGTCCCCCATTTCGTTGGCCAACAGCAGCCGCAACAACTCGAGCTCGGCTTTGGCCTGGCCCGTGAGACGCCGCGGCGACCGCGGTGCGGCGTCCTCCGGCGGCGGTTCCATGTCGGGCGGCTCGTCGGACCGCGCCGGCGCCGGCCGGGAGCGCATCGCCTGTTCGACGACGCCGAGATCGACACCGGTGCGCTTGGTGAGCAGCACGGCATACTCGTGGCGGACCACCGGATCGGGGTGTTGCCGGATCAACGGGGCCACCGCCCGGACCGCCCGGCCCCGAGCCTCGGCCTCGTGGAGGTCGTACTTGGCGAGATCGCGCTCGATGCGGAACTGGAGCAGCGGAATCGACTCGGCGACCGACTTGAGCATCTCATCGGTGTCGCCGGCGGCGACGAGGTCGGCGGGATCGCGTCCCTGAGACAACGTGGCGACCCGGAGGTCGAGGTCACCGGGGACCGCCTTGTCGAAACCGCGCAGCGCCGCCCCGGCGCCGGCCTCGTCGGCGTCGAAGGCCAGCACGACCCGTTCCGAGAAGCGGCGCAGCAGATCGAGATGGTCCTCGCCGAGCGCAGTGCCGCAGGTCGCCACCGCCACCGGCCTGCCGGCGAGATGGAAGGCAATAACATCGGTGTAGCCCTCGACCACCACCGCCTCGCCGTTGGTCACGATGGCGGCTTTCGACCAGTTGAGGCCGTAGAGCAGCCGCGACTTGTGATAGATGATTGATTCGGACGAGTTGAGGTACTTGGGGCCGTCACCCTCGAGCTGGCGGGCACCGAATCCCACCGGGTCGCCCCGCAGGTCGTAGATCGGGAACATCAACCGGCCGCGAAACCGGTCTATCAGGTTGTTGTTGCGGCCCGTACCGGCGAGGCCGGCCCCGGTGATCGCTTGTTTGGTGATGCCCTGCTGGACGAGATGCTTCGCCAACTCCTCCCACGCCGCCGGCGAATAGCCGATCTGGAAGTGATCGACGACATCGCCGTTGTAGCCGCGCGAGCGCAGATAGGAGCGGGCGCTCGAGGCGTCGTCTGCGTTCTTGAGACGATGGGTGTAGAACTCCACTGCCGCCCGCATCGCCCCGATCAGCGCCTCCCGCTTCCCCCGCCGCTTCTGGGCGTCCGGGTCCTCAGTGAGGGTCACCCCGACGCGGCGGGCGAGCAGTTCGAGCGCCCCGACAAAATCGACGTTCTGCGTCTCCTGGACCCACTGGAAGACGTCACCGCCCTTGCCACATCCGAAACAGTGGAACAGCCCGCGGGCGGCGTCGATCGACAGCGAGGGCGTCTTCTACTGGTGGAAGGGGCACACCGCCATCACCGATCGCCCCGATTTCTTGACCTTTGTCACCTCGGAA
>CAMYJM010000410.1:2989-4022 GCA_947258635.1 uncultured Acidimicrobiaceae bacterium | reverse complement strand
CGTCCGGGCTCATGCGCCAGTGGATCGCCGTTAGGTCGAGCCACTGCTGGGTCATGACGGGGTGCGGCACCTCGAAGGCCGGTGCTCCGTTCCAGACGCGATCGCTCATCGCTATGAAGCTAGCCGACCCAGCAACATGTCCTGGGTGCTCTCCGAGTTGCGGGCGGCAATGACGAGGTAGATCCCGGCGGCCAGATTGCCGGTGAGGATCAAGGCGATCCACCACGGGGCCGCCCGGGACACCGATCCCTCGCGAGCCATGATCCAGGCACCAAAGAAAGCCAGCCCAACCCCGAGGTCGAGCATTGTCACCCGACCCCACGGATCGCCCAGCACGGTGCGCAGGCCGTCGGCAAAGCCGCCGGCGACCATGCCAAACACTATGGCCACGAGCATCACGACGGCGCCGGCGGCGGCGACTACAGAGGCGGCGGTGAGCTTCATGAGTTCCCTTCGGTTCGTTGCTTCTACGGAGCCGGCTGCCCGGCCGGACGCGCCTACCGTCCGTACCAATCGCGGTAGAAGGCCGTGACCAACGGTGCGAGCGGTGCCGCGGGGCGCGGTCGAGCCTCGGTGGCCACCCGTGCCAGCTCCGCCTCGACTTCGCCGGCCCACTCCAGTGCTTGGGCCTCGGTGAACCCACCCGTGCGCAGCTCGGCGAGTCGGGAGCGGTGCGGCTCCGGGATCGGGAGCGTGAGAATCACGTCCTCCCAGGCTAAGTCGCGAGTGGCCAGCAACGCTGCTACTTGGTCGATGATGCCGTCCACGGCCCGACGGTAGCTTGGTCCAGCGTGGTCGAATGACCGGCGCCACGTGCTGCCTGCCATCATGGGGCCGCCATGAGTGCGCTCCTCGAACCGTTCACCGGCTACGTCCCGGTACCCGAATTCGCCCCACGGATCGTCGGGCCCCCGGTGTCCACCCTCTCTCCGGGCCAGCGCGAGGCAGCCCGGACGGACCCGCTGAGTTTCCGGCATGTGGTCGGCAAGGGCGCCGGGGTCCCGAAGCGTGAGGCCAGTGAGTGGCTGCGCAC
>CAMYJM010000410.1:0-2968 GCA_947258635.1 uncultured Acidimicrobiaceae bacterium | reverse complement strand
ACCGGCATCGTCGCCGATGTGTCAATTGCCGCCTACGACTCCGGGCTCGTCAAGCGGCACGAAACCACGATCAGCAAGACCGAGCGGAAGATGGCCAAGTACATGCGCTCGACTCGGATCTACGGCAATCCGGTGGCGCTGGCCCATCGGGGCCATGCCGGTGTGACCGCAATGATCGCGGCCCATTCGGCGCGCGACGCCGACTTCAGCTTTGTTGCGGCCGACGGCTACGCGCACTCGCTGTGGGTGGTCGAGGGCGACGACGCCTATGCGCTGTGCCGGGACTTTGACGACACGTTGTATATCACCGACGGGCACCATCGCTTCGCGGCCGCATCGGTGGTGGCTTCCGAGGAGGGCCGCATGAATCCCCACATTCCGGCCGGTCTCTTCTCTGCCGATGAGCTGCGTCTGCGGTCATTCGCCCGCTGTGTTGTCGACACCGGCCTCGATACGGCGGCCGCGATCGAACGACTCGGATCGGAGCACCACCTTGACGAGGTGAGCGAGACGGAGCCACGTCCGCGGAGCCGCTTCGAGTACGGCGTCAAGCTGGGCAGCCGCAGTTTCCGGCTCCGCATCGATGACGCCAACGTGCCGGACGACCTCTACAGGTCACTCGACGTCAATCTGCTCCAGGACCTCATCCTCGAGCCCGTCTTCGGCATAACCAATCCCCGTCAGGATGGCCGTCTCCACTTCGTGCCCGATCTGCCGAGCGGCAAGGGTGACCGTAGGATCGACTGCGGCGCCTGGTTCCTCCCCTACCCGGCTTCGGTGAGTGACGTCATGGCGGTAGCCGACTCGGGCCGGGCGATGCCCCCCAAGTCGACGTGGTTCGCCCCCAAGCTGCCCAGTGGCCTCGTCATCCGCCTTCTCGACAAATCGCCCTTTCCCTCAGCACCCGACGAGCCTCAAAGTGGCGGCCCCACCTGATCTGAGTTGTGCAAGGTGCTGTGACAGCGCGGCCCGCTGTTGCGGTTGGGTCGAACGCCCCTATCAGCGCGGCAGCCGTGGGAACACGATGTCCGTATGAACGAGGCGCCTGCCGTCCTCATCGACCGAATCACCAAGCATTACGGCGCCACGATCGCCGTTGACGATGTAAGCCTTTCCGTTCCCAGGGGCGTGGTCTTCGGCTACCTCGGGCCTAACGGTGCCGGCAAGACCACCACTATCCGAATACTCCTCGGGCTGCTCGCACCCACCGGAGGGCGAGCCGAGCTTCTCGGCTTCGACTCCTGGAGCCAGCGGGAGCAGGCGCACCGCTCCGTCGGGTACCTCCCCGGCGACTTCACGGCCTATGCCAATCTCACGACCGCGGAGTACGTCCGGTATTTGGGCAACCTGCGAGGAGGCGTCGACCGGTCGTACGTCGGCGAGTTGGCGGAGCGGCTCGACCTGCGGATGGACGTTCGATTCGGGACGCTTTCCCACGGCAATCGGCAGAAGGTCGGGATCATCCAAGCGTTCATGCACCGGCCCGGGCTGCTGATCCTCGACGAGCCCACCTCAGGCCTGGACCCCCTGATCCAGCAGGAGTTCCTCACCCTCGTGCGCGAAACCCGCGACTCGGGGCGCACAGTGTTCATGTCGTCGCATGTGCTGTCGGAGGTCGAGGATTCCGCCGACATCGTCGGCATGCTGAGTGCCGGCAAGCTGCTGCTCGAGAAGCGGGTCGACTCGCTCAAGGATCTCACGGTGCATCACATGACTCTCACCTTCGAAAGACGGCCGCCGCTCGAAATCCTGCAGCGCGCTGCCGGCGTCCGCGATGTGGTGCTCGACGACTCCCGGGTGCGGCTCACGGTCGAGGGCTCCACCAAGGAACTGCTGGCAGTCGCCGCGCCATTCGGTATCGAGTCGCTGACCAGTGTCGAACCGGACCTCGAGGCAATCTTCCTCGGGCTCTACCGCCCGGAGGTGCGCTAGATGCTTGGCAGCGTTTACACCAAGACACTGCGGGACCTGAGGAAAGGCTTCATCGGCTGGACGATCGGCACCGTCGCCCTCGTCGGTTTTGTGGTGGTGCTGTGGCCGACCATTCGCGACATGGACATGTCGGTTCTCGACGAGTACCCCGCAGAATTGCGTGAGTTGTTCAGCTTCGACGCGATCAACACAGGGCCCGGGTACCTCAACTCCCAACTGTTCACCTCGATGCTGCCGATCATGTTCATCATCTATGGCGTTGGGGCCGGAGCCCGGCTGCTGGCCCGCGAGGAGGACGCGGGGACGCTGGATGTCCTGCTGTCGACACCGCTGAGCCGCACCCGGCTGATGGTCGACAAAGCAGCTGCTGCCGCAACCGGGCTGCTCGGGCTGGGTCTTGTTGTTTTCGTCTCGACCTGGGCCATGGCAGCACCGGCGGAAATGGGGGTTTCGGCCCGCTACACCGCCGGGGCGTCGCTGGCGATGGTGTTGCTCGGTCTGCTCTATGGAGCGATCGCCTATTCCGTCACGGCGGCCACCGGGAAACGATCGGTCGCGATCGCAATCTCGGTGTCCCTGGCGGTCGCCGGCTACGTGTTCTACTTGATGGCAGCGCTCGTGGATGCCCTGGAGAGCTGGAACTGGATAACTCCGTTCCACCACGCCCTTGGCGTCGGGCCGGCGATCGACGCGTCGGCAGGGATCCCGCTCGGCTATTTGTGGCTGGCGATCGCCACGGTCATGGTGGTTGCTTTGGTTCGGCCGATCTTCCATCGGCGCGACCTCGGCCTATAGCGGCGCGCCGGTCGGGATCCTCCGTATGATGGCTGCATGGACGAATCGACTCCCGCAACTGTCTTCCGTGACGTCGCCGCCGAGGTCGCGATCCCGCAAGAGGGGACCCTGAGCCGCGTTCTGTACAAGGACGACCAAGTGCGCCTTGTCGCGTTCGCGTTCGATGCCGGACAGGAGCTCACCGACCACACGGCGGCGATGGCAGCCATAGTCGAGGTGGTCACGGGCCGTCTCCGCCTGG
>CAMYJM010000409.1 GCA_947258635.1 uncultured Acidimicrobiaceae bacterium | reverse complement strand
GCGAAGGAGTATCAGTAGATACTTCGAGGTCGTCGGGCGAAGGCAGGGGCGATGAGAGCCGCAGAGACGCCGCAATTGGATTGCTCAGCAGGCTCCTAGTCCACGATCGCCAGATCCCGCGGGGAGTTGTTGAGAATGTCGCGACCGGCTGCGGTGCAAACCACGATGTCTTCGATGCGCATCCCCCACCTGCCCGCAACATAGACGCCGGGTTCGATCGAAAAGGCCATTCCCGGCTCCAAGAGCGCGGCGTTCCCCTCGACGAGATAGGGATCTTCGTGGGCGTCGAGCCCGATGCCGTGCCCGGTGCGGTGGATGAACCACTCGCCCCAACCGGCCTCTTCGAGCACTCGTCGCGCCGCCCTGTCCACTTCCTGGGCGGCCACTCCGGGCCCGGCGGCCGCAGTTCCCGCCGTCTGGGCCGCCTGGAGCGCGCCGAAGGCCGCGGAGTACTCCGCCGACGGCTCCCCGACGTGAAACGTCCGCGTGGTGTCCGAGCAGTACCCGCCGAGCCGGCCACCGAAGTCGACCACGACACAGTCTCCTGCGGTGATGATCCGACCGCCCGGTTCGTGATGCGGCGACGCGGCATTGGGTCCGGCGGCGACGATGTGGAACGTGGCTGCGTCGTGGCCTTCCTCCACCGTCATCACCATCACCTCACGTGCCAGCTCGGCCTCGGCCTTCCCGCCAAAGGAGGACGCACGCAGCCGAGCGACGACCCGGTCAACTGCCGCTCCGGCGCGCCGCAGCAACTCGATCTCGTCGGCGTCTTTGATGATCCGCAACGGCCGCAGCACCGTGGTGGCATCCGAGAAGACGGCCTCCGGCATCGCTTGTTGGAGCCGGACCAGAAACCCGGCCCAGGTCTGGGCCCCGATGGCGGCCCGTCGAGCCGGGCCCATCAGACGGCGGACGAGATCGATCGGATCCTCGGTCTCGCTCCACGGAACGACCTCGAAGACTCCCCGATCGGCAACTCGAGGCGCCTCCAGCTGGGGCACCACCAGCGAAGCCTCCGTCGCCGTGACGACCCCCATCGTGAGCCGCTCGAGCGGCATCGCTTCATAGCCGGTCAGGTACGGCAGGTCCGAGCCGACCGACAACAGCAGCGCCTCGATCCCCTGCTCCTCCATCACCCGGCGAGCGCGCCGGACGCGGTCGCCGTAGTCGGCATCCGGGTAGTTGACCGCAGTCACGTCGCGGCCCCGAGTGAGTCACGAGCGTGGTAGGACGAGCGCACCAGTGGCCCGGACTCGACGTGGGGCAGCCCCAGCCGCTCCCCCTCGGCGGCGTAGCGGGCGAACTCGTCGGGGTGAACGTACCGGTCGATCCGGCGATGCCGAGCCGTCGGCCGCAAGTATTGCCCGATGGTGACGATGTCGACGCCGACCGCTCGCAGATCGGCCAGGGCGCCGAGGACCTCCTCCTCGCGCTCGCCCATCCCGACTATCAGGCCCGACTTGACGATCCCGGCCGGATTGGCCCACTTGGCTCGAGCCAGCAGCGCCAGCGATCGGCCGTAGTTGGCAGCCGTGCGGATGTCTCGCTGGAGCCGCAGCACCGTCTCCGTGTTGTGATTGAGGACCGCCGGCTTGGCGTCCATCACCGTATGAAGCGCCGCGAGATCGCCCTTGAAGTCGGGAATCAGAACCTCGATGTCGCAGCCGGGAAGCTGGTCGCGAATCCGGCTGATCGTTGCGGCGAATATGGCAGATCCCCCATCCGGCAGGTCATCGCGGTTGACCGAAGTCAGCACTGCGTGACTCAAGCCCATGGCGGCGATCGCAGCCGCGGCCCGTTGCGGTTCATCGAGATCGACTGCGCCGGGACGGCCCGTCGTCACATCACAGAAGGCGCAAGCCCGGGTGCATTTGTCCCCGAGCAACATCAGCGTGGCGGTGCCCGCTTCCCAACACTCATAGATGTTGGGACACCCGGCCTCTTCGCAGACGGTATTCAATTCGAGTCCCCGCATGAGCTTCTTGAGATCCATGTAACCGGCGGTGTCCAGCCGGGCCTGGACGCGCATCCAGTCGGGTCGCTCCGGCTCTCCGGCGAGCAGGCCCCGAATCATGATCGGTACCTCGCCGCGCTCGCCCGGCGAGAAGACACCGGCGGCCAGCATCTCGTCGACGTCGAAGCTACGACCGGACCCGCGGGCGAACGCACCCAACTGGATCTCAGCCGGCGCCTCGCCGAGCACGCCGGATGCGTGCGGGATCACGGCCTCGACCGCCTCCTCGAGGCTGACTCGGCACCCCAGCAATTCGGTGAGGCTGGTCACCGGACGATCGCTGATCCCGCACGGGATGATCCGCGTGAAGTAATCGAGGTTCGGATCCACATTGAGAGCGAACCCGTGCATCGAGACACCCCGCGCCACGCGAACCCCGATGGCGGCAACCTTGCCCCGGGCGGTCCACACGCCCGTATAACCAGCCTCCGCCCAGGCGGTGACGCCGAGATCCGCCAGGGCCGCGATCAGCATCTCTTCGATGCGGCGAACGTGCCCCACCATGTCGTAGCCGCGGGGCAGTTGCCGGACCGCCTGGATCGGATAGCCGACGAGCTGGCCGGGGCCGTGATAGGTGATATCGCCGCCGCGATCGACATCACGCAGGATCGCTCCGAGCGGCTCGAGCGCCTCGGGAGCGAGGAGGAGATTCGAGCCGTCGCCGTTGCGGCCCACGGTGTAGACGTGGTCGTGTTCGAGGAGGAGCAGGTAGTCATCGCGAATGCGACCCGTGACCCGAGCCTCCCAGATGGCGCGCTGCAAGTCCCACGCTTCGTCGTAGTCGCCCCGACCGAGCCAGCGAATCCGCTGCCGCCCCGCCGGCGCCAGCTCCGCAGGGCTCACGAGAGCTCTTGCTCCCAATCCCAGGACTGGAGGTTGTCCTTGATCCTGGCGAGGAAGAGCATGGCGGTCGAACCGTCGAACGCCCGGTGGTCCCAGCTCAAGCCGAGGTAGCCAATGTGGCGAATCGCAATG
>CAMYJM010000408.1 GCA_947258635.1 uncultured Acidimicrobiaceae bacterium | reverse complement strand
CGCTTACGCCATCGACGCCGCCAGAGCGTTCATCGGCATCAAAGAGAAGTCCACGGCGTCGATCGCCCGGATCGAGGCGGCTGCCGCCGAGCTGTCGGCGGCCGGGCTCATCGGCAACCTCAGCATCACCGTCGTTCCCGGCCCGGATGACTACCTGTTCGGCGAGGAGAAAGGCCTCCTCGAAGTCATCGAGGGTCGGGATCCCCTGCCGCGGCTCTACCCGCCGTACGTGCAGGGCCTCTTCGAGGAGCCCGGGTCGGAACCGGGTCCAGCCCTCGTCAACAACGTCGAGACACTGGCCAACGTCCCGCACATCGTCGCCAACGGAGCGGACTGGTTCCGCAGCCTCGGAACGGCCGAATCACCGGGCACCGTCGTGTGCACCGTCGGCGGCGATACCACGAGGGACGGCGTCGCCGAGATCGAGATCGGAACGCCACTCGGGGACGTGCTCGACATCGTTGGTGACGGTATGCGCGGCGGCGGCCCGCCCCGGGTGATCCTGAACGGAGTTTCCAACTCGCCGCTCACGTCGCAGGATCTCGACGTCGCTGTCTCCTTCGAGGGAATGAAAGCAGCCGGATCGGGCCTCGGATCTGCAGGCTTCACCTTCTACGACGACACCGTGTGCCCTACGCGAGTCGCCACGGCGGCTTCTGCGTTTCTCTACCGAGGCTCATGCGGGCAGTGTCCTTCGTGCAAGCTGGGCACCGAGGCGGTGACGGAGCGCTTCGCCGCTCTGGCGATGGGCGGCGGCTCGACGGAAGCCGTCGAAGAGATCGCCGCCTGGACCCAGCGGATCACGGACTCGAATCGATGCGGCCTCGGGGCCGGACAGCAGGCGGTGGCAGCCGGGTTTCTCCAGCGGTTCCCGGAAGACCTGGCGATTCATGCAGGCGGAGCGGCCTGCGGAGGACGCACGATCGCGATCACAACCATTGCCGACTGGGACGAGGCGGCGTCCCGGTTCGAGTACTCACCGCCGGTGCTATCGGACCGGCCCGGCGGCTGATCGAGACCGGGTGTCGTGAGCCGCGGTTGACGCCGTCAAGCCGGTGTGATCGTGGTGGACCCTGTTCCCCGCCGGCGAGTCGAGAGGTGTCGTGTCACCGTTGGCGCAACGCCGCGGGCTGCCAGAAGTGGCCGAGGATCTCGAGGACATCGGGGTGAGCGCACGCGCCGCCAGCTCCTGTGCCTCAGACCATGCCTTGGTACGGTCCATGATGGTGATCGAATCGACGGCATCGTGGCCAATGATGGCGCGGGTCGCCGCTTCGGCTTGCGCGGAGTCCGTGATCGTGACCGGATCGAAGAAGCGGCAGGCACTCACCAAACGGGACTCAGCGTTGCGTAGAGTCCAGGGTGAAGCGTCTCAGAAGGGGAATCCATGAACCGCAGACTCAGCGGTCTATTCACCGTCGCCGTGGCGTTGACGATGCTCGTCACCAGCGCGGTTTCGGCCGCAGGCAGCAGCGCCGGCGAGGTCGTCATCGCCAACCGGGCATCGGGGACAATATCCGTGATCAATGCCGACACCAACCAGGTGGCGATGACCGTTGCGCTCCCCAGCGGGCCCAACGATCCAGAGCCGATGTACGTCACGTACTCCAAGGCAGCCAACGCCGTAGTCGTCGGCGACCGCGCCAACAGCCGGGTCGTGTTCTTCGACGCCGACGACTACTCGGTCGTGGGAACGATCAATACCGGTCTCGGTGTGTTTCACCAATGGGCTAACAAGCAGGGCGATCAGCTGTGGGTGAACAACGACATCGACAAGACCGCCACCGTCATCGACCCGCGCTCCATGACCGTCCTCGGCACCGCGATCATACCTGCCGATCTGGTGGCGGCGGGATTCAAGCCGCACGACGTGGTAGTCGATGCCAAAGGCAAGTCGGCGTTCGTGACGCTACTCGGCGGGGCGGGGCCGAACGACTGGGTGGTGAAGTACAGCACCGCCACGCTCGACGAGGTTGGGCGAGCCCCGGTCGGTAAGGATCCCCACGTCGCCTTGACCCAGCAGAACAAACTGCTCTACGTCGCTGCGCAGAACAGCAACGTTGTGACAGTGCTCCAGCGCGACACCCTCGAAGTAGTAGCCGAGCTGCCGGTGCCCGGCGCCCACGGCGCCGCCATGGCACGCAACGGCAAAACGTTCTACACCACCAATCTGCCGGGCGGCGGGACCAACGGGCTCTATGCCATCGACACCATGACGAACACGATCCTCGGTACGACCGACACGCCGTTCCCGGTGCCGCACAACATCGTGGTCACAAAGAACGACAAGCTCTTCGTCACCCACTCGGGCGCCGCCGCCGACAAGGTGACGGTCTACGCGGTGTCGACTCCGGATCCTGTGCCCGATTTGATCGGAGACATCACGTTGGGTCTCAACCCGTTCGGACTGGCGTACGTGCCGTGATCAAGGTGCGCGGTATTGCGCCCACTCGCTGATCGGCACTGAGCACTGCGAGGGGTTTCGGCTGCCGCCGTAGCGCCTATTGCCTCTTGGTCGGCTTTGGTGGCAGCGTGCCGATCCATGTCCAAGACTTGTCGAACCAGGCGGCCAGCTCGTCGGTGGCAGCAAGCAACTCGGCCGGCACCGACGAGTAACCGCGCATCGTGGCGCCGTACTGGATCACATCGCCGCTGTCGTATTGCGAGCGGAACTCCTCAGTGAGCTCGTCCGAGAACCGCAGCGCCATCGTCCCGTCGCCGTCAAGGAAGCTGAACATGTGCCCGTTGCGGGAGGTGTAGGGGTTCTTAGCTCCCTTCACCTCGGCGCTGCTCTCGCTCTGTTCGACCACCGCGGTGTACTGCTCGAGCTTCTCCGGCGACCCTTCGTACTTCGATCCGCCTGGCATTTCACCTCCACTGAGCCTGATCGACGCTACCACCGTCTGAGGGCATTCCGATGCGGTCCCCGACGCCGGGTCCGCGAATCAGATGCGGCCCCCGACGCCGGGTCCTCGAATGGAGAAACTCGGGAACACCGACGTCAGCATATTTGGGTATACAAGCGTGGCAGGTACTAACGTGGAGTGATGGTGACCATGGCGAGACGGGACGCGTAGGCCTCGAGTTGAGCGCGCGTGGGGTCCGCAGCAACACCGCGGAAGCGCAGAATACGACCAACCAATCTGGGGTGCCTCTCTAGTCGCAACTCGAGGAAATCTGTGATGCGGGCCGGGTCGGTGCAGGTTGCGGCGATTCCTTCGAAGCGGGATCGCCGAACCCTCACTTCGACCATCGGATCGGCGACCACATTGCGATACCAATCGGCAACAACCCCCCGCGCCGACGCAACAACGAACACTCCGTTCACCTGTTCATACTGGAGTGGAGTGATTCGGGGTTTGCCCGTCTTTCGTCCCCTCGTGGTCAGCAACATCACCACACGGCCGTACAGAGGGCCGAGACCGACCGCATACAGCAACCGAGGGGGGAGCTTGAGCAGACGAAAGAAGCTTCTACGCATTGTGGCGACCCTGAGGACGTGTCCCTATCAACCATATTGGGATCTGCGCCCAATCGCTTCGCTGAGTGCGTTGACTTCGACGGCCCATAACGACGCTCAGCGCGCAGACGTTCGACACAACGCAGGCGTGTAGTCGTTCAGCACATGCCACGGCGCGAGAGGCGAATCGGTGTCGGGAGGCCTATCGTCGCTCCGTGACGACAGCATTCGTTCTCGGAGGTGGTGGCCGGTGGGGAGCTGTAGAGGTGGGCATGCTCCGCGCGCTCGAGGAAGCCGGCATCCGACCGGACCTCATCGTCGGCACCTCGATCGGTGCGTTCAACGGCTCGGTAGTGGCCGCCGGCTCCGGCGCCATCAAGCGATTGACCGATCTCTGGATCGAGATCGCCGGCGCCCGGCTGTTCGCGTCGGGGATCGGGCAGCGGTTGAAGAACCTCGCATTCATGCGGCCGGCCATCCACAGCTCCGGCGATCTGCGAGGCATGCTGGAAAGTGTGCACAGCGCAGACGCCAGGATCGAGGACCTGAAGATCCCCTTCCAATGTGTCGCTTCGTCCATCGAGAGGGCAGCCGAGCACTGGTTCACCGAGGGGCCCCTCGTCGACGCGCTCCTCGCCAGCTCGGCCATCCCGGTGTTGTTGGCGCCAATCGAGATCGACGGCGAGCACTTCTACGACGGTGGACTTGTCAACTCGATACCGATCGACCGCGCGATCGAACTGGGCGCCACCACGGTCTTCGCACTCCAGGTTGGCCGCGTCGAGGTCCCGCTCCGGCCGCCGCGCCGGCTCCACGAGGCTGCGCTGCTGTCCTTCGAGATCGCGCGACGGCACAGGTTCCGCCGCGGAATCACACGGCTTCCCGACGATGTGGAACTTCACGTTCTGCCGTCGGGTAACCCTCTCGAGTTCGACGACAGGCGCCAGCTGAAGTGGCGCGATACGACAGCGACGAGTGAGCTCATCGACGCGGCCCACCGAGCAAGCGCTGCATATCTGGACCAGGCTGGTGGGCGATGAGGCTCCCTCCACGGTGGCTGCGCCGGCTCGTGATAGACCCGGCGGTCGTGATCGGCTTCGTTCTGGCTGCGGTGGCGCTACCTCTCTGGGTGCTCGTCGCCTTGGTCGTGTCGCGACTCGTACCGGGCAACTGGCGCATCCTCAGGGTGGCCTGGTTCTTGTTTCTGTATCTGGCCGTCGAGGTTGGCGCTCTGATCACGCTGTTTGCTCTGTGGCTCGCCTCTGGGTTCGGTTGGAAGATCCGATCGGCGCCGTTGCAGCGGGCCCATTTCGTGGTGCTTCGGGTGATGCTGCGCTTGGTGGTTGGTTCGGCGCAGCGAGCCTTCAAGCTGGACGTCTCGCTCGAAGAACCGCCTCCACAGACCGTCGGTCAGCCCGACCGCAAGCCGGCGTTGATCCTCAGCCGCCACGCCGGGCCCGGAGACTCCATCCTCCTCATGGATTTTCTGGTGAACGGATATCGGCGAAGGCCGCGGATCGTGCTCAAGGAATTCCTGCAGTGGGATCCGGCAGTCGATGTCATGTTGAATCGAACCCCGACCGCCTTCGTTCCGGTAGGCCGCAAGGGAGGCGAGGCGCTCATCCAATCGATCCGCGACCTGGCTGGCGGTCTGGGAAAGGACGACGCCTTCGTGATCTTCCCCGAGGGGGCGAACTACACGGAGGGCCGGCGGGCTCACGCCATCCGCAAGCTCCGCGAGATCGGCCGCCCCGAACTCGCCGAACGGGCCGATGACCTGCAGATCACGCTGCCGCCGCGGACCGCCGGCGTGCAGGCTGCGTTGGATGCAGCTCCGGACGACGCCGGCGTGTTCTTCATCGGGCACGCCGGGCTCGAAGCCTTTCTCACTCCGGGTGACATCTGGCGCGCAATGCCCATCAACACGACGATCGCCGCCAAGACGTGGTTCGTTCCGGCCGAAGAGCTCCCGAGCCACGCCGACCTGGAGCAGTGGCTCTACGACATGTGGTCTCAGATCGACCAGTGGATAACCGGCACCCTGGCCGCGACCGCAGAACCCGGCTCCTGAGGAACCGGGCGGCACTCGGCAAGAGCGTCGTTTGTGCCCGAGATCGAGCGATCGGCGTGGCGGGCGCAAGCCACCGACTTGCCACCTGACGTGCCGAGCGAAGCTGGGTCATCGATCCGGGCACGTGATGGGACCCCGCCGGAGCGGGGCCTCCCATCATCTCCTTGCTTCGACCCGATTGAGTCCTACCGGGACTCCCGAAGGCTTGAAGCTATTTTCCGGTCCAGAACACGGAGGCCGTAGCCTCGAATCGGAGGACGCCCGTACCGAAATCGGGGTCATCCACTAGTGACTCCTCGCCACCGAACGTGCACACACCGTGAAGGTGGGACCTGTTGTT
>CAMYJM010000407.1 GCA_947258635.1 uncultured Acidimicrobiaceae bacterium | reverse complement strand
GTGTCATAGCCGTGCTCGACGCCCTCCTCGAGCACCTGGTGGATGATGCTGCGGCCGGTGACGTTGCCGGACAGGAAGCAGAGAATGTTGCGCCGCTGCAACTCCCTGACGATCTGCACTGCGGCCTCGTTGGACTTCGCACAACCCACGATGGCGGCGAAACCCGGCATCCGTCCATCAACCAGCTGGATGCCCCACGAGCGCAATTGAATGTCATCGATGGCGCCATTGAGGTGGCCGTTGTGGTCGGCTTCCTCGGCCCCATTCATGTCCGGGCTGGTGAATGCGGTACCCCCGGCGAGATCGAACCCCGGCATCAGTTCGGGCTGCAAACCGTATACGTAGCGAATCACCTCGATCGTCTCGGCAGCGATGAGCGTCGCCATGCCGCTGTCCAGGGTCTCTCCCAGATACGGCGTCCAGTGTTGATCCGCCGGCACCGGGTGCAGGAGCTGGCGCGCATGGGCCAGCGCATCCGGCAGCTGGCCGAGCGTCTCGATCTCGCTGCCGGTCATGCCATAAATGACCGGCAGGTAGTAGGCCGTGTTGGGAAACGAGATCGGAAGGTCGGGCCCTTTCTCGGCCAGAGCTCGACTCAACATCGTTTCCGCCTCGTTCACCAGGGCGTTGGCGCCCCGGATGGCGCGGGTGGCGATGTAGCGTGACATTGCCTACCTCCCTTATGTCGCCGCGGGCTGGCCGTAGAGCGCGGCCTGGCGTTCTTCGAAGGGGAGCCCCTCGATCTCCAGCAGCCGCGCATCTCCGCTCTTGCCGAACCTTGTCGGGTCGTATTCCGGCAAGCCGAGCGCCGCCCGCTTCTTGTCGATGTGGTCCAACGTCCGGCTGATCATCTCAACGGGGTCATCGAGGAACTCCAGCTTGCCGCCGTATATCTCCTCCCAGCCCGCGCTCATGTAGTCGGCCACTTCGATGCTGCCCGGCATCTTCTCGGGCCTTCCCTCGACCGGGTTGGCCCCGCCCATCATCACGTACGCGCCGGATGCGGCGCAGTACGTGGCGATCGAGAGGGCTTTCTCACTCATCCATTCCGGGGCGAGGCCGACTGCCGGCACCTGGTCGATGTCGTCGCCGAGGCCACCTTCCTCGACCATCTGGGTGAGGACGGTCAGGATGCGGGTGTTGTCCACGCACGATCCCATGTGGAGAACCGGCGGGATTCCCACCGTTTCGCACACCTCGCGCAGGCCCGGCCCGACCCGGTCGATGCCGGCATCACCAAGCAGGAAGCCGAGCTTGGCGTTGGCGATGGCGGCACAGCCCGTTTCCACGACCAGGACGTCCTGCTTCAGCAGCTCCTCCGTGATGGTCGTGTGGTACGAGTCGTGCTGGACCCGCGGGTTGCCGCACCCGACTATGGCGGCGACGCCGCGAATCCTTCCGGCCATGATGGCGTCGTTGAGCGGCCGGAACGAGGCCCGGTACGAGCCGCCCAGCATGTAGTTGATGTACTCATGCGAGAAGCCCGGGATCAGCGAGTTCTTGTAGTCCGGGATCATGGTGTCTGCGCGATTGGCGTAGTTGTCAATGGCCTCGCGCAAGATGTTCTTGGCGATGGTCAACGCATGGTTCTCTTCGAACTCGATGTGGGTTGCACCCTTGATCTTGACCTTGGGTGAGGTCGTGATGATCTTGGTGTGGAAGTTCTCTGCCAGGGTGACGAGCGCCTGCATGATGCACTGCACGTCTACCACCATGGCCTCCACCGAACCGGTGAGTATCGCCAGCTCCTGCTGGAGGAAGTTGCCCGCCGCCGGGATCCCCTGTCGCATGAGGATCTCGTTGGCCGTACAGCAGATCCCGGAGAGGTTGATCCCCTCCGCCCCCGCAGCTTTGGCATACTCGATGATCTCGGGGTCCTGCGATGCGGCAACCACCATCTGACTCAGCGTGGGCTCGTGGCCGTGGACGATCACATTGACCATGTCGTCCTTGAGCACACCGAGGTTGGCCTCGCCGAGCAGCGGGGCCGGCGTCCCGAACAGGATGTCCGAGACATCGGTGGCGATCATGCTGCCGCCCCAGCCGTCTGCCAGGGCGGTCCGCACGGCATGGTGGAGAATGTGACCCGGGTCCTGGTCGTCACCCATGTGGGTGCGGTGGAGTGCCTCCACCACCTCGCGGTCGACGCCGCGCGGAATCACGCCTTGCTCCTGCCAGAGCTTGACCCGCTTCTCGGGGGCCTGCCCGACGGGCGCGATCACTCCGTTTTGCTGCCCAAACTGGGAGATGTAGAGGTCGGCGAGTTCGTTCGCGATCTCTTCGGGCGACCGGTCTTCGATGGGGATGTCGTATCGCTCGGCGACGGTTCGCAGCTTGGCGATGTCCTTGATCACGTAGCCCTCGGCCTCGCCGTTGGCGACGGCCTTGAGAGTGAACGCCATGTCGCGCCCGTGGTCCGAGTGCGCCGCCGATCCGGCGGCGACGGAGCGAATGAAGTTGCGAGCCTGGATCGTGTCCACGGTGGCGCCGCAGACTCCGGTCATACCGTCCTTGGTCAACCGGCAGGGTCCCATACCACACAGCGAGCAGCACAAGCCGCTGGCGCCGATGTTGCAGGGAGCCATGACGTCGGCACGGCTGAAGGCCGTGCCAATGCCGAGCCGATCGGCTTCTCCCAGCATCTGGATGGCGGCCGGGTCGATGGATGCTTCCTCCGGCGTCCGTCTCTTCCGTCCTCTGCTCGTAATCTGCTCGTCAGCCATTCTTTCCAGTGCTCCTCATTCTTCCATTTTTGCGACCGGTGCCATCCCGGGACAAGGCCACAGCGGCCTTCCGGATGTGGCGATCTCCTGTCCAAAAGAGATCACGGTGCCTACTGATTCGTATGCGGCGGAGTGCCGGAAGTAGGCATCTCCGTCACGGCCAACTGCCGGCTGTCCAGACTCCAACGGAACCTGGAGATCGGCGGTGTATCCCGCCGCGTCGAGCTTGGCGCGCAGCGCGTCTTCTGTTGTCTTGTCTGGGTCGAAACCGACTTCCACGACGTGGAAGGCGCTCGAGGCGTTGA
>CAMYJM010000406.1 GCA_947258635.1 uncultured Acidimicrobiaceae bacterium | reverse complement strand
CTCCTCGACCGTTTCCTTGAACGCGGGCACGAGCCCGGCGTGGTGGGCGGCCACCACCTGCTCCATGATGGCCAGCCACGTACCCTAACCGAGGACTGCGAGGTCGTCTGCGGAAAGATGCGCAGTGCGCTCCTCCGCTTTGGCCCGAATGATGACGCGCTCCTCGGGGCTGGTGAGACCGAGGCCCCCTCGGGCGACGAGGTCGGCACCCTGGTCCACGCCCGCTCGGGAGAAGATGAAGTAGATGAGCGGCACGAGATCGCGTCGAACCATCTCCTGGACGACTTCGAGCCGCCGCGGTACTGCGAACCGGCGATGGCGTCCCCGGTTCTTCTTGGTGAGACGGAGCACGTCGGGATTGGGCTTCGTCCCCCGCCGGTCGAACACCGGGAACATCTCGATGGCACCTTCCCGGTGACGATCCTTGACCATGTACTGGCTGGTGAGCGGGACCGGCCGATGCTCCTCGACGATCAGCTTGGTCGCGCCGCGTCGGGACGAGATCCAGTCGGTGAACTCCGCGGCGTTGGCCACCGTTGCCGACAGGGCGACGATTGGAATCTCGGCCGCCAGGTGAATGATGATCTCTTCCCACACCGAGCCGCGTTGGCGATCCTGCAGGTAGTGCACCTCGTCGAGCACCACGACCCCGAGGCCTTCCAGAGCGGTGCTGTCGGCGTAGATCATGTTGCGCAGCACTTCGGTAGTCATAACGACGATGGGCGCATCGCCGTTGATGACGTTGTCCCCGGTGAGCAGGCCAACGGCGTCATCGCCGTATTCCCGGCGGAAGTCGGCGAACTTCTGGTTGGACAGCGCCTTGATCGGGGTCGTATAGAACGAACGGGCGCCGCGCAGTTTCACCAGGTGAATCGCGGCTTCCGCGACGAGCGTCTTGCCGGCGCCGGTGGGCGCGGTGACGACAACGGATGCGCCCTCTTCGAAGGCGCCGATCGCCTCGGTCTGGAAACGATCGGGCTTGAAGGCCAGTCGCCCGAAGAAGGGGGTGAGGGGCCGGTCTTCGTCCAGACGGGATGAGCTCACTTCTTGAGAATGAAACGTACGGCGAGGATGGTCAGCTCATACAGGATGTACAGCGGGGTCGACAGCAAGAGCAGGGTCAGCGGATCCCCACTGGGGGTGATGATGGCGCCGATGACGACAATCGCCGTGACCGCCCAGCGCCGGTTGTTGCGCAACGTCCGGCTACCGACGATTCCGGCTGCGGCCGCGGCGAACATGAACACCGGGAATTCGAAGGCCAGACCAAAGACCAGGATGAATCGGGTGGCGAAACTGAGGTACGCCTCGGCCTGGATGAGGGGTTGGAGGCTGTCACCCCCAAAGTCGAACAGGAAATCGAGGCCGCGCGCCAGGGACCAATAGCCGAGGGCGACCCCGGCGGCGAACAGGACGGCCAGAACCATCGACAACGGAACGATGTAGCGGCGTTCCTGCTTGGTGAGGGCCGGGCTCACGAAACGCCAGATCTGATAGATGATCACCGGGCTCGCCAAGAGCAGGCCACCGAAGAGCGACAACCGCATCGCTACGGAAAACGCCTCGGTGGGGCGGAAGAAGGGCAACTCCGGGTTGAGGTCCGGCAGGGCGTTCTCGTACGGGATGACCAGCCATCCGAGGATCGACTTGTGGAAGATGAAGCCGACGATGGATCCCAAGAGGATCGCGATCGACGCTTTCACCAGGCGGGCCCGGAGCTCCACGAGGTGGCCTCCGATGGACATCGTCGCCTCGGGGGTGACGTCAGCCATCGTCGGCCTCGGTGGCCTCGGTGGCCTCCGGAACGACATCCGCCGCCCCCTCGAGGCGCCGATCGTCGGTCGCATCCTCGTCCCGGCGGGCCGCAGGATCGACACTCGGTGCCCCGTCGCCGGTGGGCCCGCCGCTCGAGACGGCATCTTCGGCAGCTTCCGGAACGGACTGTGCCTGGTGGTCGCCGGTGGCTGCTGCACCGTCGCCGCCGGCACCGTTCGCGGCCGGGGCAGCCGGGTCGAGCGTTTGCTTGGTCACGTCTTTGATTTCGGCGCCCGCCGCGGCCATTTCGCTACCGAGGGCCGTCACTTGCCCCTTGATCTCACCGCCTGCCGAACGCAGCTCGTTGCGCGCGTCGCGCAAGGGCGCGATCACGTCGCCATACTCGGCGTTGAGCTCGCCCTTCAGGTTGTCCATCGCCCGCCGGGCGCTCGCCGCCAGTTGTCCCGCTTTGCGTGCCAGCTCGGGCAGCCGGTTTGGCCCAAAGACGATGAGGATCACGACGACGATCGTGAGTATCTCCGAAGCTGTGAAATTGCCCATGCGACCCTGATGGTAGATAGCCCCCGCGCCTGTGCGGGTCACGTTCACGCAACGGACCCTCCCACCCCAAGCCCAGACGTTCCGCATCCCCCGTTTCGAATCGACCGACATGTGGCGGCGAAGTGAGTTTTGGGTGAGGCCCAGGGCGAAATCACCCCGCGGTCCGATCGCAAGCCAAACGTACTGAGGTTGGAATTCAGGGAGGAGGCGGCCGGGAGGCACAAACACGAAGCGGCGCCGCAAGGCGCCGCTGAATTGCTCGCTCGAATCCTGATTCGAGCGACACCGCTACGTTATCTGGCTGAACCAGTCCTCCTGGTCGAGGGCCTGGGCGAAGGCTCTGATCTCTTCCTCGCTGATCGGCGCTCTCGGATCGAGTATCTCGTATTCGACGCCGGTCGCCAGGAGAATACTGACTACCCGGTTGTTGGCGACCCGCCGCTGCACTCCGCAGCAGAAAGGGCACTCGAACCGGTAGTGGCCGGTAGTGGCTGAAGGGGCAAGCTCCAAGCGAATGTCGGATGTCGTCAGTTCGACGTCTCCGCACAGGTCGCAGGTGGTTCTGATGGTTGTCATGAGTCTTTCTCCGGTCCTACCGTGTGGCTCGTTAAGAGCATCGGCAACTACCCGAGTGCCTAAATGACTATTTGCGCCTTAGTCACAAGGCGCTAGCCCGTTTTAGGCACCCCGGCTAGGCGTCATAGCGAGCCAGGATTCGGTCGCGAAGA
>CAMYJM010000405.1 GCA_947258635.1 uncultured Acidimicrobiaceae bacterium | reverse complement strand
GCGGCACGACCTTCTCGATGGCGTGGTCCCTACCCACCGACCCGGTGGGCTTCGACTTCACCTTCTCGCGGGCCGAGTTCAACGACGTGGTCTGGCCGGAGATCATCGCCACCCTGCCTGCGTTCGATCAGCTCGTGGTGAGCGGGGGGTGGACAGGGATATACGCGGTGAACACCTTCGACGGCAACGCCATCCTGGGCGAGTGGCCCAATCTGCCCGGGCTCTTTCTGGCCACCGGGTTCTCGGGCCACGGCTTCCAGCACTGCCCGGCGATG
Organism: uncultured Acidimicrobiaceae bacterium; assembly: GCA_947258635.1. GTDB lineage: Bacteria > Actinomycetota > Acidimicrobiia > Spongiisociales > UBA5794 > JAHEJX01. The sequence continues at coordinate 5,163 of CAMYJM010000405.1, read as the reverse complement.
GGGCGCCACATCGCCGAGCTGATCCTGGGTCGGGAACCGTCACTCGACCTGGCCCGCTTCGGGCCGCAGCGCATCATCGACGGCACGCCGGTGCCCGAGCACGCCGGCCGCATCATCTAGCGGCGAGCCTGCTGATTTGAGCCTCCGGCATAGCCCATACCTTCGAGGGCGGCACCGACCTCGTCCAGGATCATCGGATCGTCGATGGTGGCCGGCATCGTCCAGTCCTGGTTGTCGGCGATGCTGCGCATCGTGCCCCGCAGGATCTTCCCCGATCGAGTCTTCGGAAGGCGATCGACGACGGCAGCTTGCTTAAAGGCGGCCACGGGGCCAATCCGCTCTCGCATCATCGCCACCAGTTCTTCTACGACCTCATCGGCCTTGCGGTCGGCACCCGCTTTCAACACGACAAAGCCGACCGGCAACTGGCCTTTGAGCTGGTCGGCGACTCCGATCACGGCGCACTCGGCCACATCGGGGTGATCCGCAATGACCTCCTCCATAGCGCCTGTGGAGAGGCGGTGCCCGGCGACGTTGATGATGTCGTCGATGCGGCTCATGATCGACACGTAGCCGTCGTCGTCCTTGAAGCCGGCATCACCGCTCAGGTAGTGGCCGGGGTAGCGCTCCAGGTAGGCCTCGCGGTAACGATCGTCGGCGTTCCACAGCGTCGGCAGGGTGCCCGGCGGCAGCGGCAGCTTGACCACGATCGCCCCGATGTCTCCAGGACCCACCTCTGCCCCGTCATCGTCGAGCACCCGGACGTCGTAGCCGGGGACCGGAACGGCCGGAGAGCCCGGCTTCACGGGCAGCGGCTCGATACCTATGGGGTTGGAGATCATCGGCCAGCCGCTCTCGGTCTGCCACCAGTGGTCGATGACAGGCACTCCCAGTTTGTCCTGTGCCCAGTGCAAGGTGTCCGGGTCGCAACGCTCGCCGGCGAGGAAGAGGGTGCGGAACTTGTCGAGCTCGTAACGGGCCAGATGTTGGGCGTCGGGATCGTCTCGCTTGATCGCCCGGAATGCGGTCGGCGCGGTGAACAGCACCGCGACGCCGTGTTGTGAGATCACCCGCCAGAAAGCCCCGGGATCGGGCGTCCCCACCGGCTTACCCTCGTACAAGATCGAGGTGCAACCGTGAATCAGCGGGGCGTACACGATGTAGCTGTGGCCGACGACCCATCCGACGTCCGACGCCGCCCAGTAGACCTCGCCGGGATCGACTCCGTAGATGTTCTTCATCGACCAGGCGAGCGCCACGGCATGTCCGCCGTTGTCCCGGACTATGCCCTTGGGCACTCCGGTCGTGACGGAGGTGTAGAGGATGTATAGCGGGTCGGTCGCGGCGACCGCTACACAATCGGCCGGATCGGCGGCAGCCACCGTCTCGACCCAGTCGTGGTCGCGGCCGGGCGTCAGCTTGGCCCGACCTTCGGGACGTTGCAGCATGAGGACGCTGTCCGGGTTGTGGGTTGCCAGGTCGATGGCCGAGTCGAGCAGCGGCTTGTATTCGACGATCCGGCCGGGCTCGATTCCGCAGCTGGCGGCCATGACCACCTTCGGCTTGGCATCGTCGATGCGGGTCGCCAGCTCGTTGGCGGCAAACCCACCGAATACCACCGAATGGATGGCGCCGATCCGGGCACACGCCAACATCGCCATCGCCGCCTCCGGCACCATTGGCATGTAGATGATGACGCGATCACCCTTGTCGACACCCAGTGAACGCAGCGCCCCGGCCGCCTTCGCCACCTCGTCCCGCAGCTCCGTGAACGTGTATGTGCGCACGGTGTCGGTGACCGGCGAGTCGTAAACGAGGGCAAGCTGCTCGGCCCTGCCGCCGGCGACATGTCGATCGAGCGCGTTGTAGCACGTGTTCATGACTCCGCCTGTGAACCAGCGGTAGAGCGGCGCCGTCGAATCGTCGAGGATGATCTCCGGCGATTGGTACCAATCGATGAGAGCGGCGGCCTCGGACCAGAACCCATCGGGATCGGAAAGAGAACGCTGGTAGGTCTGTTGGTAAGTCATCGAACAACTTTCGCAGATTGAAATCTGCGCTGCCAGCGATGTTCGACCGGGGTCACCTGGTTCGGTGAGCTCACTCAACATAGTTGTCCGTCCCGCGGCGTCACCGGCGATGATGCTCCCCAGTTCCACGATGTCGGTGCGGCTGAGCTTCTTGGTCTTGAGCGCGTGATGGATCTCGCCGCGCTCGAGGCACTGTGAGATGCTGTCGGCCACCACGAGATCGGCCCGGCCGAGAATCGCCGTAGCCAGCTCCTGTTTGGCCGCCGTGTCCGAGCCGACGGCAGTGAAGTGCATACCCCGGCGAAGGTTGGGAGCCCTCAGGATCGCCTTCTCGGCTGGGGTGGTCGTCACGATCAGGTTGCACGTCGCCATCACTTCTCGGGCGTCCATGGTGGTCGCCACTTCGAAGCCGTGAACGGCCATCTCGACGGCGTAGTCGTCAAGCCGAGCCTGGTTCCTTCCCCAGACCAGCACTCGACGACAGTCGGTGACGGGGGCTAGGTATTCGAGCTGCAAGCGAGCCTGGATGCCCGAGCCGACGATCCCGATGCGAGTGACGTCGGACGGCGCCAGGCATTTGGCCGCGATCGCTCCGGCTACCGCGGTGCGAATGTCGGTGAGCGAACCCTCGTCGAGCAACACGGCAACGAGCTCGCCGCTCTTCTGGCTGAACATGAGCATCAGGCCGTTACTCGAAGGCAGCAGGTTGTTCACCGGGTTCTCGTAGAAGCCCGAGGCGACCTTGATCACGTAGTAGTCGTCGCCGGTGATGTAGCCGTACTTGATGTGCACATCGCCGGGCGGGTCGTCCAGCGCCAGCTCCCCCACCGGCGGTACCACAGCCCGCCCCCGGCTGTACGCGACAAACCCCTCCTCGATCTCCGCCATCAGGTCTACCTTCGGCAGAACGGCGTCGATTTCCTCTCGGGTGATGATGCGCATCAGGCGAGCGACTCGAGCGTCTTCTGGATGCGGGCGAAAGCCTCGGTGAGCACCGTCTCTTCCTGGCCGAAAGCGATCCGGAGATGGTGGTCGACGCCAAACGAATCGCCGGCACCGACGAACACCCCGGCGTCACGACACAATCTCTCCATCAGCTCGGTGGAGTTGATGTCCAGGTGATAGCGGACGAAGGAGACGGCGGACGCCTGGGGAGGCGTGTAGCTGAACAGCCCCTCCTGCTGCTGCATCCAGTTCTCGAGTACGGGAAATCCATCGCGAATGTACTGCCGGGTGCGAGCGATCAGCCGGGGCCGCACCCAGGGCGATAACGCATGAGCGGCCAGCAGGTTGCTCAGCATGGTGGCGGTGATCGTCGTGTACTCGTGGCGGCGCCACACGTCCTCGACCGTATCGGGCGGGCCGACGACCCAGCCTATTCGCAGGCCCGGCAGCCCATAGGCCTTGCTCATGCTGCCGAGGGCGACAACCTTGTCGTAGCGGCCGAGGAACGACGGAGTCTCCTCCTCGCGAAGCCGCTCGGCACCGCGGTAGACCTCGTCGGCCAGGATCCAGGCCCCGACCCGATCGGCGGCGGCCACAACAGCCTCCATCTCGGCCTCGGTCATGATGTAGCCCGTCGGGTTATTGGGGTTGCACACGGCAATGATCCGGGTGTTCGAATTCACCTGAGCGTCGAGATCCGCGAGATCCAGCGCCCAGCCGGCGTCGGCTCGCATGTGGAAGGGCCGGACCACGTGGCCCGCGTTGAGTGCCAGGCCCCAAACCTGCTTGTACGTAGGTGCCTGGGTGACCAGCTCGTCACCCGGCCCCATCAGCGTCTGCATCACGACGTTGTTGGCCTCGGCGGCGCCAACAGTGACCAGCACATTCTCGACCCCGGCGCCGTCGTACAGCCGGGCGATGTTCTCCCGCAACTCGGGGATGCCGTTGACGTGCGGGTAGTTGATCTCGGTCGCCAGCAGCTCGGCGAGCTTGCCCTTGTCGCCACCGAGCAACTCCTCGAGGCGCATCGGGTGCACGCCGCTCTCGGTCAGGTTGTAGTCGACCTCCTGTTCCCAGATCGACTGGATACGCTCGAGGTCAAACGGTGTGAAGGTCATCGCATCAATCCCGGCTCGCGGTGGAGATGGATGATACCGGGTACTTCCTGATCGCCTCAGCTACGAAGAGCGGAGGCCGGCAACGGGTCCGGTCAGCGTGGCCCTCCCAGATAATGTCTTGCCGGTGCAGATTGAAGGATCCCGAGCGCCGGTGGTTGCGTGATATCGCGTGCGGGCCCGCGGAGGATGACTCCCCCCGGAAGGCGGGAGAACCGGCCCGCAGGGCCCGAGCGTCAGATTCTCGATGCAGTGGCTGCAGCACGCGCCGCAGGGATCTCTTGGGCAAAGATCGGCGAGTTGCTTGGAACCTCCGCGCAGGCCGCACAGCAACGATACGGAACGGTTGTCGAACAGGTGTGATCGCCGATCCTGTCACACGACCACGCACATTCGTGCCGCTCGGCGCTAATCGAGTGGGTGGGCGTTATGACGCATATCAGGTGATCGGCGCTGGCGAGGACTCCCGATATCCGGCTTTCCGCCTCGGAGCCACAGGGAGCTACTGGTGGCTCGACCAGTGTGATCCGAGCGATTGCTGCACTGCAGTCAGGGCCGGTGGTGGAGGAACCAGTCGCGGCGGCCGACCAGATCGTGGGCATGCCGGCGCGTGGCAACACCGCTGGCGCCGTCGGGCCACATCAGGCTGATCTCGTAGGCCACCGTCCACGCTTCTTCGATCCTGGCGGGCGGATGCCGCACGACGAACTGGAGCATCGTGCCCCAGATGGCGGCAAGCTCAGCGCCGTGGCGATAATGCCATAGCCGCAGGAGCGCAGTTCGCAAGTGGTGTGTGGGTGGCCCCATTCGCACCCACCGACGAAGGCGCCCGCTTGCCACGGAACGGTGGTCGGAAGCAACAGCATCACGACCGACTCGGGCATGAACCAGTCCAGCTACCAGTCGTTGTGGTCGCGGTCGTGGGGGACGCCGCGGGCAAGTTCGATGTCGAGCAGCTACCGTTCAATGTCGTGCAGATCGGGGGAAGCCCCGAGGTCGCGGTGGAGTTGGGCAAGGTCGACGCCGTCGATCGCTGCCCTGTCGAGCATCCAGGCAAGGTCGGTGTCGCTGGG
>CAMYJM010000404.1 GCA_947258635.1 uncultured Acidimicrobiaceae bacterium | reverse complement strand
GCACGCCGGCCGCCGCCGGCTCGATCGTCCGTGGATCCGGCGCCGCATCGGGTCGAGGTGCAACCGCTGCGACGGGGTCTGACAGCGCGTCCACGACAGTCCCCGGTTCCACGATTTCCACCTACATCAAGGCTTCTGGGTGAGGGTGACGGTCGTCACTTGACTGACGGGCCACGGCCAGCCAATGTCACAAGTCAGGAGAAGAGGCACCGGCCCGGACGGGAAGCACAGTGAAGGAGATCGCGATGGCAGCGACGGGCAAATCGGCCAAGGGCAGCACCCAGTCGGACACGGGCGTTGACGGCTTCACCGCCGAGGAGCGCGCCGCCATGAAGGAGCGGGCCAAAGAGACGAAAACCGCCAAACGCGGCAAAAAGGTCGACGGAACCGGCGAGGTCTTGGAGAAGATCGCCGCGATGGCCGACGCCGACCGGGCCCTTGCAGAGCGACTCCACGAGATCATCACAAAAGCCGCGCCCGAGCTCACCCCCAAGACCTGGTACGGCATGCCCGCCTACGCCCGGGACGGCAAGGTCGTCTGCTTCTTCCAGGACGCCGGCAAGTTCAAAGTTCGCTACGCGACCCTCGGCTTCCAGGACGCAGCCAACCTCGACGACGGTGCGATGTGGCCGACGTCGTTCGCGCTGACCAAGCTGACCCGGGCCGTCGAGCAGCAGATCGTCGCCCTGGTCAAAAAGGCGGTCGGCTGACCGTTCGGCACAGCTACCCGATGATCGCTCGGGTTTGGGCGTTCGCAGTGTCGTCGTGAGTAACCACCGACTTGTCTAACTCCGGCCCCTAGCCGGCCTCGACCAACGGGCGGATCTCGGTGGCAAACCTCTCGACGGTTTCTTCGTCGAATGGTGCGGCTACCTCGATGATGAACGAGGTCACTCCTATGTCTCTCCAGGCGACCATGAGCTCAGCCATGCGCTGCGGTGTCGTGACGTAGATGTCGTCGTCGTCCAGAACAGACTCATCCAGGCGATTGGCTTCCATCTGCGTGCGGAAGAATCGAAGCGCCTCGGCCTCAGTGTCTCTGATGACCGGGCTGAGGAACGCGGAACGCTCGATCTCCGTGTGGTCGCGTCCGACCTCTTCGCATCTTTGCTCGAGCACCGCGTGTTTGTGACGCATCACGTCGAGATCTTCGAGCGCAACCCAGTTCCAGATGTCGGCATAGCGAGCAACGGTGCGCAGGGTCTTGCGTTCGCCACCACCGCCAACGAGGATCGGCAGACGGTCCCGAATCGGGAGTGGATGCAATCGAGCTTCGGTCATCGAGTAGTGACCGTTCTCGGGCGACGTCACCGTATTCCCGTCGAGCAGGCTGCGCACAGCACCGACCGACTCGTCGAGCCACGCCAAACGGTCCCCGAAACCTGATCCGAACTCGATACCGAATGCGCTGTGCTCGGGCTCGAACCAGCCTGCTCCCAGCCCCAGGATCGCCCGACCACCCGACACGTGATCCAACGTCGTCACCTTCTTGGCAAGTAGACCCGGATTCCAGAACGTGTTGGCGCCCGTCAAAACGCCTAACTCGACCTGCGAAGTGACCTGGGACCAAGCTGTCAACAGTGTGTAGGCGTCGAATGTGTCCTGATCCGGCGCACCCATGCACGCCAATGCGTGTTCCCAAGTCCACAACTGGTCATAGCCGAGAGCCTCGACCTTGCGCGCGGCTTCGCGAGCTTCAGGCCATGTGTAGACCTGATTCCAGAGCTGCAACCCGAATCTGATTTCCATCGCACGAACCCTAGAGAGGAGGAACGGCCCTGCGTCGGCCGAAGTCGGCGTTCCGCACCTCGCCGTCGGCGTGACCGACTGGCCGTCTTGGGCGCCCTCGATGCGGCTTTCTCGCCTCACACCCGCTCGCTCGAGCTCCCCGGGCGGAGGCAAGACTGCCTTCCTGGATACCTCAGTCGACCAAGTCAGATCGCGGCCAGGATGTCGCCGAGAGCCCGAACGAAGGAAGAGAACTCGCCCTGGTTGGTAATCAGCGGCGGGTCGATCCGTAGCGTTGCTCCCCGCGGACAGACGATGTAGCCCTGTTCCAGGAGTGCCGCGAAGACCTCGCGGCCAGTGTTCTCGTCCGGCAGATCGAGCGCGAACATCAGGCCCCGACCGCGCACGGCGAGAACGGCCCGGTACGTGAGGAGACCCTCAAGCGCATCGAGGAACGTCACACCGGTGGCGGCGGAGCCTTCGATCAGACGCTCATCTTGGATGGTTGCGATGACCTCAATGACCACTGCCGCTCCCAGCGGATCATTCTGGTGTGACTGCATGTACTTGAAGCCGGTCGCCTCCAACTCACGGGCTGTCTCACAGTTCATCGCCACGGCGCTCACCGGGTAGCCGTTCCCGATGCCTTTCCCCATAACGATCAGATCAGGGCTGATGTCGTAGTGATCGAAGCCGAACCAGGACCCGGTCCGGCCGATACCCGTCGTCACCTCATTGGCGATGACCTTGCCGCCATTGTCTCGAACGAGATCGACGACCTTGCGTACCAACGGGGCTGGGGCGAAGCGGACCTGACCGGACGAGCTCCCCGGTTCGAAGAGGAACTCCGACACATCATCGGGGATCTCATCGAGGTGATCGCACTCGGCCACCCGGTGCCCCCCCGGACACCGGCGGCAGGCTTCCCAGTCCAGGACGAACCAGTCGCGGCCTCGGTCGAGCACCGATCTGAACGAGCCCAGGTATGCGTCGTGGAAGGTCAACGAACGCTTTCGATCGGTGATCGTTTGCGAAACCTGGCGGGCATACTCGATTCCTTCGCTGCCCGAGCTCAGGAACACAGCGGCGCCGTCGCGCAGACCGCACACGGCGAGAATCGCCGCCGCCGCGTCTTCCACGATGGGATGGGAGTAGCAGAATCCGGCGTGAGTGAGCGCTTCGATTTGAGCCCTGATGGCGTCGTTGACGCGACGATTACCGTGCCCGAGCGAGGTGCACCACACGCCCGACCCGAAATCCACGAAACGGTTGCCGGCGCCGTCGATGAGATGGATTCCGTCGCCCGACACGATGTCGGGAAGCTCGAGCCGATG